>CAMYMX010000099.1 GCA_947259605.1 uncultured Polyangiaceae bacterium
CGACTTCTCGGTGCCGCGTGGTGTCGACTTCATTTCGTCCAACGAGAACGTGCATTTCTCGTCGGTGCTTGTCCTGCACCGCGCGTCGAAGTCAATTCACGTCGACGACACGCTCATGTACATTCGGTTTCCGAAAGCAGCCAGGTTGTTTGGGCGGACCGATGCGATGAGCTTTCATCCGACCCTTGGAAAGGCCCTGCAGAAGCGAGCCGGCGCCGCGCTCGAGTTTCGGCAATGGGCCGAGGGGCTCGCTGAACGCTGGCGTGACGCCAATAACCTTTGTGCCGCACACACCGCCGCGCTGACGGCCGCGAAGAACCGTGGCGCCTCGATTCACGACCGCATTCTCGCGGCCCTCGACAAGGCGAACCGCACGCTAAAAGCACACGAGGGGAAGCACGGTTAACCCTCGGGAGGCGCCCACGACCTCTCTGATTGCGGAGCGGGGTGAGCTTGGGGAAGGGCTGTGATACACAGGGACCTTCGAGCTAGAGGGAAGGTCGGATGCGGGCAGCAATTCTCGACAAGTACGGGGCAATCGAAAGCTTGCGGATCGGCGAGATCGAGCCGCCCAAAGTCACGGACCGTACGATCCTGATTCGCGTGTGTGCGGCGTCCGTCAATCCTGCAGACCTCAAAGTCATTTGTGGGAAAGACGGGGGCGGGTTTCTTCACGCCAAGAATTTTCCCACGGCAATCGGATTCGATTTCAGCGGGGTCGTCGAGCAAGTCGGCGCGAACGCCCAGGGGCGGGCCGTCGGCGATGAGGTCTTCGGCCATCTCGCGTATTCGCCATCGACCAAGCAGGGGAGCTTTGCAGAGCTCGTCGCGGTAAAACCGGACGCGGTGGGGATCAAGCCGCCTGGTGTTCGCCATGAGGACGCGGCAGCGGCCGCCACGGTTGGATGCACGGCGCTTCAGGGGCTCCGGGACAGGGGGCGTCTGAAGTCGGGCCAGCGCGTCTTCGTGAACGGCGCGTCCGGAGGCGTCGGAAGCTACGCGGTTCAAATCGCCGCGGCGCTCGGCGCGGACGTCACTGGAACGGCAAGCGCCGCCAAGGCGAGCTTTGTGCACAGCCTCGGCGTCGAGCAAGTCATCGACTACCGGGAGACTCCGCTCTCGTCCTTGAACGAAACCTTCGACGTCTTTCTCGACGCGGCGTCGATGTCATCGTTCGGAGAGGCGAAGGCGTTGCTCAACCGGGGTGGCGCGTACGTCACCCTCCTGCCGTCACCCTCCCTCTTCGGAGCCATGTTCTTGAGCCTGTTCTCGAGCAAGCGCTGCCGCTTCGTCACGGTGCAGTCGCGCGCGGCCGACTTGGAGCAACTCGCCGCCTGGATCGTCTCCGGCGCGCTGAAGACTTCGGTGGAGGAGACCTTCCCCCTGTCCGACATCCACACCGCGCTCTCGGCGCTCGATTCGGGCCGCGTGCGTGGCAAGCTGGCGGTGCGCATCGACGAGTAGAACATGACCGAACCGTACGAGCTCTACTACTGGCCGATCCTTCCGGGTCGAGGAGAGTTCGTACGGCTGGTGCTCGAAGGGGCGGCAGTGCCCTACGTGGATGTGGCCCGCCTGCCCGAAGAAGAGGGTGGGGGATTCAAGCCGCTGTTGGAATTCATGCAAGGTCTGCGACCTGGTCAACCTGCCTTCGCGCCGCCGATTCTCGTGCACGGCGACTTGGTCCTCGCGCAGTCTGCAGCCATCTGCGCGTACCTCGGCGAAAGGCATGGCCTGACGCCGGACGATCGTGGCAAGCGAATGCAGGCCCTCCAGCTGCAGTTGACGATCGCCGACATTAGCGACGAAGCGCACAACACCCATCATCCCATCAACGCGGCGCTCTACTACGAAGATCAGAAAGATGCGGCACGTGAAGCGTCAAAGAGCTTCTTGGACCAGCGCCTGCCGCGTTTTCTCTCCTACTTCGAGCGGGTGCTCGAACGAAGCGGCGGGGAGTGGCTGATGGGCGATGCCTTGACCTACCCGGACTTGTCGCTCTTTCAGCTCGTGGAGGGCCTCGCCTTCGGGTTTCCCAGGGGGTTTGCCCAGGTCACGGAGTCGACGCCGTCGTTGCTTGACCATCGAAACCGCGTCGCGAAACGCCCGCGAATTGCTGCGTACCTCGCATCCGATCGACGTCTTGCGTTCAACGAGCACGGCGTCTTTCGGCACTACCCGGAGCTTGACCTCAGCAAATGATTGGACCCTCCATGGACTACAAGATCAAAGTCATCACTGCGATCGCGGTACTCGGTCTTCTCGCGATGGGCTGCAGCCAAAAAGAGCAACCGAGCAGCGGGGGCACCAATGAAGGGATCGCGGCAGGCGATCGCTGGCTCGCGGTCGTCGACGCCCAGCGGTATGACGAGAGTTGGGAGCAGGCGTGCGCCTTCTTCAAGGGCGTGGTGCCCAAGGAGCAGTGGGTGTCGCAGGTCGCTGGCGTTCGAGGTCCGCTGGGTTCGGTGTTGAGCCGCGAAGTTGCCTCCGCAAAATACACCAAAAAGCTTCCCGGCGCACCGGACGGCGAGTATGTCGTCATCCAGTACCAGACGAAGTTCCAAAACAAGGCGACCGCCATCGAGACCGTGACACCCATGCGTGATCCGGACGGCGTCTACCGCGTCTCCGGGTACTACATTCGCTGACGACTGGGTGCGGCTCGAAGTGCTCGAAGCCGGGATTTGCGGCACGGACATCGGCGCCCTAACTTTCAAATCGAGTCCCATTTTGGAACCCGTTGGCTCGTTCCTGCCGTCTTGGGTCACGAGGTTCTCGCACGCGTCTCGCAGGTGGGCCCAGCCGTCCGCCGCGTCGAGCCAGGCCAGCGCGTTGCGGTCGATCCGGTGATCTCGTGCACGATGCGCGGTTTTCCCGGCGACGCTCAATGACTGGGTACGTCCGGCTAGAGCTTCAGTCGTCGAATCGCTCGGTGCCCGGCAACTCCAGAATCAAGTCTTTGCCGTACGCCGTCGATGGAGTCTGGAACCCCGGCCGGTGCTCGCCATTGCAGATCTTCTGCGCGATCGCCAGGGACATCCGCGCGGTCAGCGTGTAGCCCTCCGGCGTGCGCAGGCGCGACACCGCGGTCCGTCCGTCGGCCGTGCGCACCTCGCCCCAGAGCTCGTTCACAGCCTTCTCACGCGCCTCGTCATCCGGTCCAGCCGGCCCGGCTTCAATCCGCTTCTTCATCATGTTTTGCACGGGGCGAGTGCCGAGCAGCGGAAGCAAGGGCCGGGTGAGCTTCAGAAACCGCGCCGGCCCCTGCGGAAACCCCATGTAGACCATGATGTTTGGAATGCCGGTGCTCTTGTAGGCCGTCACCACGTCGCCCCAGGGGATCGAGATGCAGTGCGCCGGCTTCCCGTCGCCGAAGTCGACCATCCGTGTCTTCCATGCCGCCGGAACCTGCTCCAACTTGCCATCGCGACGGATCGTCCCTCCGCGGTGAATGTTTTGCGCCATCGTCTTTGCGGTGCCGTGTGAGACCCCGCCGCCCCGACCCCGAAACGCGAGCTCCAGGTGCGTGGCATCGGGGCATCGCGACTTCAGGTGCGCAGCGAGGCAATCGGAAGGAACGACATCGAACCCCGTCCCAGGCAGCAACATGATCGAAGCGCGCTTGGCTGCCTCGTCCATCGCCCAAAGGCCCTCATACACCTCGGCTTCGCCGGTGATGTCGGTATAGTGGGTGTGCGTATCGACACAGGCGCGGGCCATCGCTTCGTAGGTCTGCACGAAGGGACCTGCGCAGTGAATGACCACGTCCACGTCGCGGAGCGCATTTCGGATCGATTGCCGGTTCGAAAGGTCTGCGGGGACCCACGCGAACCCGTAGCGCTCCGCTTGGTCAGCGAGCCGTTGTGGGTTGCGCCCCGAGAGGATTACGTCGACGCCATCTTCCTTTGCGAAGCGCGCGATCAAATCGCCGGTGTATCCGTACGAACCATAGACGAGAATTCTGCCAAGCATGATTCAGAGAACCCTTTTATCACTTCACACTAGTGAAGGGCAGGCCTACTTCGCACGAGCGACCCATAGCAGGACTCCACGGGCGCCCGCGAGTGTCACCGTCGCCGTGTCGCCGTTCCTTTCGGTTGCGATAGCCTGACCGGTTTCGGGGTCGAACAAGACCGCATCGGTGAACGCGTCCTCGATTCGTAGTTGCTCGGTGCGCTCCTCGTAGCTTTCGTTGAAGAGGAAGTAGATGTCGCCGTCGCTGACTTGGCGGCGCGCGACCGAGAGCTGGAGGCCGGTCGAGTCGACCGGGCCTAGGGACGGGGTCACCCCGGCGTTTGCGATGGCCGTTGGGATGTCCTCCAGGGTTGGAACGACCTTGATGACGACTCTGAGGCGTTCGACGAGCGTTGCCACCGCAGCGTCTCTCGCCTGAGCGTCGAGCAGGCCGTCCGCACGTTCTGGGAGCTCGCCAATCCAAATCACCGGAACCCCCGCGGCGGCGGCGCGCTCGATGCCCGAAAGCATCTCCGGAGCCGCTGCGAGGCGGCCCTCGACTAGAAGCGCTTCGTAAGTGCCCTGGCCCACTTGCAGCATACCCGCTTCGCTCGTCGATGAAGCAAGCGCCGATCTGCTGATCCGGTCATAGGAAAATCCAGCGCGCCGGAGCGCCTTGCTCGTCTCCGATTCGAACGCACCAGGTTCGACGACGAAGTTCGCGAAGTTCTCCGCGTCCCATCGCGGGTAGAGCCACGCCACTTCGGCTACCGCCGTGCCGCGGCTCAGCGCGTAGCTCAACCTGGCGGCCATTCGGTTCAACCGGGGCAGCGCCGCCCAGATCGCGGCTCCTGGATGGATGTCGAAGCTGAGATCGACCGGCCCCGTTGTAAAAGCGCTATCGTCGAGCGGGTGAAACGGGAACCAGCGCTGCCCATCTTGGTGGAGGTACGGATACGCGTTCCCGTGATGCATCAGTCGGTTGATCCCCGCGCTAAAGGCCCTGCCCATCAAGATTCGCGCCTCCTGTTCGGTGAGCTCTAACCTGCCGACCGAAACGAAGGTCTCGCTGCTCACGTAGCGCTTGCCCGCCACGTGCGCCGCCGAGGCGGACAATCGCAGGAAGTCGTACGAGCCTCCTGCGTAGAGTCCCTCCGACTCTGGAACGTCGGCCATGGCGTAGGCGTCCAACACATCCGCGTATCCGCCATGTGCCTGCAAGCGAAACTCGACGCCTCTATCCTGCAGCCAGCTGCGCAAGGTTTCGATGAGCTCTTGGGCAAACCGCAGACTCCGCAGCGCTTCGTAATCCTCTCGCGCGCGGGTCCCCCGCTCGTCCGTAGATTGGTACCGGGCCACGCTCTCGCCCGTGAGGATGTTCACATACTCGGATTCGCCGCCTTTCAAGAACAGGAACGGCAGCAACGGATCGATATCGTACCCGAGCGAAGTCTCGAACTCCGCTCCAAAGCCCGTCGTCCAAGGCAACTCGCCGACCAATTCGAAGCTGTCGACGAATGCCGCACGCGGAGGGCAATCGGCAACCGCTTCGAGCCAGGCGCCGAACTCCGAGTCGAGGAAGGCTTTGATCCCTCGTCGATCGAGGTGGTCGATCACGCGCGCATCTTCGAGAGCTCCTGGGTACGCGCCGCCGGCTGGGAAGTGCTGCGTCCGGTTTTCATAGATGGCGAAGACCCGATGGGTCCCTGCGGGAATCTCCCAGCTCAGCGTGCCGTCTTGCACCTGGTCGGTCAGCTCGAGAATGTCGCCCAGCGTTGCGGGCGGGTTCTCCGGCTCGTTCGTTACTTCGGCGCCAAGCACCGACACGAGTCTGAACTCTTCGTCGAAGCCATCGATGGCGGGAAGGACGCGATTCGTGCCTTCGATCCAGGCAGGCGGCTCGGGGCTCGGAAGCGCTCCGCTGTAGCTCGTCGGGCCTTCGAGCGTGAGCTCGGCCGCGACGAGTTGCCGCGCACCGTCGTCATCGATCCCCACGCCTCCTGTGGACCAGCCACTCCCGAGGGTGATGTCCCAGTCAAGCCCTAGTTCCTGAGCCGTGCAGGCAGCGGTTCGGAGTCGTTCGAGAAACGCCGCCTCGCCGACCGCTCGGATTCGAGAATCCTCAGCTAGGTCGGCGTTCGTGAGCGCAGACATGAACGGTTGAATCTCGATTGCGCTATACCCGGCCTCCGCGAATTGGCGCAGCTGATTGCGCAGGCCAGCGTCGTCCACCGATGCGCCCGGCCACCACCAACGCGTTTGCGGGCCAAACTCTGCGGGTGGGTTTACAAAAAGCGCCGGCGAGAAAGTATCGTCATTTACTCCGCCCTGATTTGTGGACCCTTCGCAACCCGAGGATGCAACCAGCAGACCGGCGATGATCAGAGCTCTACGCATCTCGGCTTCTTAGCAACGTTGACCCCGAACGCGCCAGCCCCAGAAAACCCATGGGCCGAGCTTTCGGGCGTTTCAGGCCGCGCCCAAGGCGAGTAAGAGGACGCAGCCCCCGGCGGCGGAGCGGTTGGACTTGGTTGGGCCTAGTTACGAGCCCTTCTGAGTCGAAACCGTTTTCGATCGTTTTGGCGCCCCACGCGTCAGAACGAGGATGCCCACGATTTCCAAGCTTCACCTTCGTATTGCGAGCCCCTGCAAAGCGCCTTGGGAAAACATGGACGGGGACGAGCACGTTCGGTTTTGCACGCGAGTGCAATCGGAATGTCTACAACCTATCTACGATGACTGAAGGTGACGCACGTCGCCTGGTCGCCGAGCGGGAAGGGCGCCTCTGCGTCCGCTTCTACCAGCGCCACGATGGAACGGTGCTGACCTCGGATTGCCCGGTCGGTGCGAAGCGCTCGTTCTTTCGGGCCGGCTTGCGAAGGGTTAATCGACGACAACGAGTGACGGCAGGCGCCCTTGAAGAGGCGCCGCAGATCCGCCATATTAACCCATCAGGGTGCTTTCCATTGTATGAGTCGTGTCCATTGAGAGCAAGGTCGACCGCGCCTAGCCTCCGTCATGCTGTCGGCATCCTTGGCGTGCTGAGCCTTCTTGCGTGCGAGGGGCAGATCGCGGGAACCGATTCCTCGACCGATCCGCGCGACCTCGCTGGTCCCGACGCTAGAAGAGTCAGCCTTGGGCCTGCGGTGGGGAGACGGCTCAATCGGGAAGAGTACGTGAACTCCGTCGAGGTGGTCTTGGGGGTCACCGTGGATCCGGACGAATACGATTTGCCTCGCGACGAGCGAGTGCCGCAGGGCTTTCGGAACTCGTCGTTGGATCTCCTTTTGAGCCCGGCACGCGTGAACGCCTATGACGCCGTTGCGAACGACGCGGTTGCCGAGGCCGACGTGGCAGGGCTGGTGTCACGATACTCGAGCTGCACCGAGATGCGCGACGATTGCTACGACGCCTTTGTAAATGGCGTCGGACTGCTCTTGTTTCGCCGTCCCGTCACCGACGTCGACCGCGAGCTCTACTCACGACTCTTCACCGTGACCCAAGAAGAGGGCGAAGGCTTTCAAGCGGGCGCGGCGCTGGTGGTGCGAGCGATGTTGCAGTCCCCGCACTTTCTCTATCGGCTCGAATCGCAAGCAGGGAGCAACGCTGGAGACGCGCGCCAGGTCGATTGGTTCGAGCTTGCGACTCGGCTGTCATTCCTGGTGTGGAACGCCGCGCCGGACCAAGCGCTGTTGGACCTCGCCGCGAGCGGTGAGTTGAGCTCGAACATCGAGGTCCAAGTCGAACGGCTGCTCGCACATCCTCGCGCACGTCGGGCGTTCCGGCAGTACATCGAGCAGTGGCTCTACCTCGATGCGATTCCGGACTCCTTCGAGCTTGGTGGCGACATGAAGGAGGAAACCTATCGGCTCTTCGAGCGGCTCGTTTGGGAGGAAGACGCCGACTTCATGCGGGCATTCACGGAGAAGCGCGCCGAGCTATCGGGGGAGCTTGCCAGTTTTTACGGGCTCACCCCGGCCGAGAACGGATTCACCACCTATGACCTCGGCGCCGCGTCCGAGCGCATCGGCTTTCTCACCAACGCAAGCGTGCTCGCCGCGCGCACGATCAATCCGAGCAGCTCGATGATCGATCGCGGGCTCTTCGTCTTGAACGATCTTTTTTGTGAGAGCGTCGCCGCACCCGATACGCCGGAGTTGCAAGATGCCATCGCGGAGGTCGCCGTTCCAGAAACCAGTGGGCTGAGCCAGCGTGAGCGCTTCGCGATTCAAAGCGAGGAGGCGCTGTGCCTCGGCTGTCACGCGCGATTCGATCCGCTCGGTTTGGCGTTCGAGCAGTACGGTTCGGCAGGTCAGCACATCACCGAGGACGAGTTTGGCAATTCGCTTCCAGGCGGAGGCAGCGTCGAGCTAGGTGATTTGAGCTTCGACTACAGCAACGTCGAAGAGTTCGCAGCGGGGCTCGGCGGCAGCGAGGCCGTGGCCCGATGTGCCGTCGAGAAGAGCGTACAGCACGCGTACGGGCGCACGTTGGGGTCGAACGACGCCGACCTACTCTCCGAAGTCTACGCGGATTTCGTCGAGAGCGGTCGCAGTTACAGCGCGCTCATCCGAGCCATCGCGATGCACCCGGCCTTTCAACTGGTCGAGGTGGCCCCATGAGCAAGTTGACGCGACGGCACTTCATTCACGGCGCGGGCAGTGTGGCGATCGGCCTTCCGCTCGCAGCCACGATGACCCGCTTTGCAGCGGCGGCTCCAGGGGTTACGCCGCCTCGCTACATTTCCCTGTTCTTCGGCAACGGGATGCCAAAGAAGTTTGTACAGAACGGCTACAGCGGAAACGTGATCGCGCCGCTGGCTCCCTTCCAATCGAAGCTGGCGATGATTCGCGGCCTGCAGCTCAACGAAGGTGGCGGCGCAGCCCTGCACTACAAAGGGACCGCCAGGTTCGGCAAAGGCATGCCCGCGCCGAGCGAATCGACGGCTGGTGGCGAGTCGCTCGACAGCAAGGCGCACCAAACCTATGCCCCCGGCTCGCTTCTGCTCAATGTCAACATGCACACGCAGGTGACCGGCGGAAACCCTGCGACGCGCTGGTTCCACAGCTGGCGCGGTGTCAGTCAGCCCAACGATGAGCTTCTTCGGCCGCTCGACGTGTTCGACGCGATCTTTGGCAGCTTAATGCCTCCCGATACGGGTGGTCTGAGCCCAGAGGAGCGGCGCCAGATTCGCTACCGCAACAGCGTGCTCGACTCGGTGGTCGAGCAGTACCAGGAACTGTCGAGCGAGAGATCTCCCTAC
>CAMYMX010000100.1 GCA_947259605.1 uncultured Polyangiaceae bacterium
CCCAAGGGTGCGAGCCACGCGCGCTTCCACATGCGATCGTCTCCGACTCGGTAGTCTGTGTCGTTTGCGTTCGTCACTTGGACTGCTCCGTGTTCTTCAGCGCCGCCACGGGTGCCTGGGTTAGCTGCAGCGCGCGGACGTAGTGAACGATTGCCCATCGGTCATCGACCGGGATGTTGTGGGCGTACGCCGGCATGTTTCGCACGCCGTTGGTGATGGTCGCGAAGAGCTGGCCATCGGGAATGTGTCGCAGCCGGTCGTCGTGGAAGGTCGGTGCAACGAGTCCGGCAGCGCCTAGCGAGGCCGCGCGGCGCGATACCATGCCTTTGCCGTCGCCGGACACGGAGTGGCAGGTTGCGCAGTAGATCTCATATCGGTCTTTGCCGCGCTTGAGAAACGCAGCGCTGCCGCCACGCCGTGCGATGACAATGGGAGGCACCTCCAAAACATAGCCTTCGTTGGCAGCGAGGCCGGTCGCGGTCGTCAGCGAGCGTTCCATCTCGCGAGAAACCGCCCCTTCGACCTGAGGGCGCATGGACCGCTGATCCGCGAAGAACGGCTGGCGCTCCTGCGTATCGTAACGCGGCTGGTTGTACATGTTGCGGATACCGACGATCGGCGGTTCGCCGCTCTCGCCACCGATACAGCCCGTCGCCAGCGTTGCGAATGCCAGCGCGATTTGAAGGGTACGCATCAGAGCACCTCCTCTTCGACGAGCTCGATGTACGTCGGGTTCGTGGCCTCGAGGAGCGCTCTGGTTCGATCGAGGTCGAACTTCTGGTCCCCCGCTTCGATCGAAATGAAGTACTTGTCGTCGGTCGCGGCTTCGAAACGGTCGGACGCGAAAATCGGATGATTGTGCATCGGCAGCTTGATGATGCCGAGCAAGCCGAAGAGCGTCGCGAAGCCGCACAAAAGAATCCCGAGCTCGAACATGATCGGCACCATCGACGGGAACGCGCCTGGCGGCTTGCCGCCCACGATGAGCGGATAGCCGGCGCCGATGTTCAACAGGTTGAAGTCGAACGCGTTGGTGTACTGCATCAACGCCACCGCGGTCGCGACGCCGAGCATCCCGAAGATGAAGGAGAGCACACCGATTCGCGTGGGCTTGAGCCCCATGGCCTCGTCCATGCCGTGCATGGCGTATGGCGTGTGACAATCCCAGTTCTTGTAGCCTGCGTCTCGCACCTTCATCGCCGCCTGGGCGATGGCATTCGGCGTGTCGTATTCGGCCAGGAAAAGAGCGGGTTTTTTTGTGTCGTTAGCCATGATTCGCGTTACTCCGCGGGTACCGGCGCGCCAACTGCGTCCGGTGCCTCGTCATGTGCCTGGATGGCGTGCATGTCAGGATGCGCGCCCGGTAGATTTCCTTTGACTTCCGCGATCGCGATCATCGGTATCCAGCGAACGAAGAGCAGGAACAGGGTAAAGAACAATCCGAAGGTTCCGAGGTAGGTCAAGATGTCAATCGCCGTCGGGTGGAACATGCCCCAGGAAGACGGCAGGAAGTCCTGATAGGTCGACGTGACGATGATCACGAAGCGCTCGAACCACATCCCGATGTTGATGAGAACGCTTGCGATGAGCATGATCGGAACGCTCGTGCGCGCTCGCTTGAACCAGAAAACCTGCGGGACGATGACGTTGCAGAACACCATCGCGTAGTACGCCCACCAGAGCGGGCCCCAGTTTCCGCTGCTGTCGAGCTGTCCCCAGCCGAGACGGTTGTGGAAGAACACCCACTGCTCGTACGGGTTCGAGGAGTACCAGGCGATGAAGAACTCCATCGCGTACGCGTAGCCAACGAGGAGCGCCGTCCCGAGCATGAATTTGTTCATCAAGTCCAGGTGCCGGATCGTCACGATGTTCTGCAGCCTGAAGATCGAGCGGCAAATCAACATCAGCGTCATCACCAGCGCGAATCCGCTGAAGACGGCGCCGGCGACGAAGTACGGCGGGAAAATCGTCGTGTGCCAGCCAGGAACGACCGACGTCGCGAAGTCGAACGAAACGACCGAGTGAACCGAAAGGACCAGTGGGGTCGAGATGCCGGCGAAGATCAGGTACGCGCGCTCGTAGTGCTGCCAGTGCCGATGTGCGCCACGCCAGCCGAGCGCGAAGAATCCGTAGATCCGCTTGCGAGTGAGGTTCTTCGACCGGTCACGCAGTGTCGCGAAATCCGGAATCAAGCCCACGTACCAGAAGATGACGCTGATCGTCAGGTAGGTGCTGACCGCAAAGACATCCCACATCAGCGGGCTCTTGAAGTTCGGCCACATGTCCATCTGGTTCGGGAGCGGAAACAAGTAGTAATCGAACCAGGGGCGGCCGGTATGAATCGCCGGGAACAAGCCCGCGCAGAGCACCGCAAAGACCGTCATCGCCTCGGCGAAGCGATTGATGCTCGTTCGCCACTTCTGTCGGAACAAAAAGAGAATGGCCGAGATCAGCGTGCCGGCGTGACCGATACCGATCCACCAGACGAAGTTGGTGATGTCCCAGGCCCAGTAAATCGGCGCGTTGTTGCCCCAGACACCCACGCCCTGCATGAACAGGTACGCAAGCGCGGCGGTCATTGCACCGAGGGCGGAGAGCGAGAGCAAGAACAGAAGCCACCAACCGCGGGGCGCGGGGTTTTCCGTCACGCCAGCGATGGTCTCGGTGATTTCGTGGGCGGTCGTGCCTTCGGGCAGGAGCGAGGTCTCGCCGAGCGCTCTGATGGGTGCTTCGTGGTTCATTGGTTCTTACCCATTTCCCTTGAGCTTGGGGTTAGGGTTCCGGATGCGTGCCAGGAACGAGGTGCGCGGACGCGTGCCGATCTCGGCGAGCAGCTTGTAGTTGCGGTCCACTGCGGCCAACTTGGACACTTTGCTCTTCGGGTCGTTGAGGTCACCGAATGTGATCGCTCCGGTCGGGCAGGCCTGCTGGCACGCGCTCTTGATCTCGCCGTCCCGGAGTGTGCGGCCGTCGAGCTTGGCGGAGAGCTTCCCCTTTTCGATGCGCTGCACGCAATAGGTGCATTTCTCCATGACGCCCCGCATGCGGACGGTGACGTTGGGGTTGAACTGGAGCTTCCTCGATTCCGGGAAGTCCTCGAACCAACCGAACTTGTCGTCCAGGTGGCCGTGCCAGTCGAGGTAGTTGAAGCGCCGAACCTTGTACGGACAGTTGTTCGCGCAGTATCGAGTGCCCACACATCGGTTGTAAACCATGTCGTTGAGGCCCTCGGGCGAGTGAACCGTCGCGTTGACCGGGCATACGTTCTCGCAGGGCGCTTCCTCGCACTGCTGGCAGGTGACCGGCTGCACGGCGACATCCGGATTGTTCTCGTCGTCGCCGACGAAGTAGCGGTCGATGCGCAGCCAGTGCATCTCGCGACCCCGCTCGACTTCGAACTTGCCGACCACTGGGATGTTGTTCTCCGACTGACAGGCGACAACGCAGGCGTTGCAACCGGTGCACCCGTTGAGGTCGATCGTCATGCCCCACTTGTGACCTTCGCCGTAGTCCACCTGCTTCCACAGCGGCGGGGTGCTCACGGGATCGACGGACCGGTACGAAGCGAAGTCCGGCTCCTTCTTGTACTCATCGAGTGTCGCGTCGATCGCGATCGGGCGGCCCTCCATGCGATCGTGCGTCTGGGTCTGAACCAGATTGTAGGTCTCGCGGAGAGCTCCGACGGACACATCGTCTGCGAAGTCCATGCCATCGGTCATGCGCAGCGGGTTCACATCGAAGCCCTTGCCGTTGCCGTAGCGCCCGGCCGCACTGCGGCCCCAACCCAGCGTCAAGGTTGCGCATTGGGCCGCGTGTCCTGGGACGATCCAGGCAGGAACGTCGACCGTGGCCGCGCCCTTGCTCAAGCGCAGCATCTGGCCGTTCTTCACGCCAATCGCCTTTGCCGTGGCGGGCGAGAGGAGCGCAGCATTGTCCCAAACGAGCTTCGTCATCGGCTGAGGCAGCTCGAGCGCCCAGAGGTTGTTCGCATGCCGCCCATCCCAGAGCGCGGGATCCGCTTCGAAGGTCACCACGAAGTCACGGCCGGGCGGGTTTTGTTCTTCGGCTTTCATCACAGCGAAATAAGCCTCAATGATCGCGACGAGGTCGACGCCAGGCTTGCGCTGCGTGAGGGTCAGCAGAACGCCGGAGTGAAGTGCGTTTCTCCAGACCACGTCAGCGCTCAGGTCTTGGGGCGATAGCCCGTACTCGAGAAGCGCCTTGGTGTCTTTGGTCAACCGGGTACCGTGGGTTTCCTGAACGATGTCGTGGCCCGACGTGACCTTGTCCCCGGCGACCGCCGCCAGAATCTCGATCTCGCTTCGTCCACCGTAGAGCGGCGCGATGAGTGGCTGTTGAATCGAGACCGAGCCATCCAGCGACTGCTGGTCTCCCCAAGCTTCCAGCTCATGCGCGAGCGGTGAGTGCCAGGAGCAGAGCTCCGATGTTTCGTCGCGGCGTGTCGAGACGTGAACGGACGTGAGCCCTTCTCGACCAAGGAGCTCGCCGAACTTCAGGTCCGCCGGCGCGTCGTAGACAGGATTGCCGCCCAAGATGAGCAACGAAGAGATCGAGCCGGCTTCCTTGGCGAGCTTCGCAATGCTGGCACGACTCGTCGGGTCGTCTGGATCGATGGCCGGCCCAAACAGCGTGGTCTTTCCGAAGTTGCCCAGCGCCCCGTTGATCGCGATCGCAAGCGCATGGAGGCGCGGCGGCTGTCCGGCGCCAACGACCACGATTGATCGTCCCTGGTTCTTCACCAAATCGTCGGCAACCGCGTCCAAATAAGCCCAACCGCTGATGTCGGCTTTGGCGTCTCGCAGCAGCCTGGCGAGCGGTTCGAGATCGACCACTCCGCGATCCGCGAGTGCGACCGTCAAAGCCCGCGCAAACCTTTCGATGTCCGTCGGCAACACAGGAAGCCGATGATCGGCCATGCTGCCCGTCACCGTGAAGTTCGACTCGAGGACGTAGAGGCGGCTCATCGACGCTTCCGAAGACCCGAGCATCCGGGTCAACCCAAATCGACGACCGGAAGCGACGGAACCCGGCTCGGAGCCCAGGAAGTCCGAACCCAGCGACAGCGTGACCGCCGACTTAGAATAGTCGTATAGCGGGGCGTACGGCGACCCCTGAAACGCCATCCGCGCGCCTTCGCGTGCGTTGTCGTCGTTGATCGCGCTGTAGGTGTGAAAGCGTGCCTTGGGAAACTTCTTGATGACCTTGTCCCGCATGCGGCGAAACGACGGACTATTCGAAATCGGTGCGAGGATTCGAAGGCCGGCTCCCTGGTCCTTCTCGTGCTTGGTTGCCAAGTCCTTCAAGGCCTGGTCGAAGTCGGCATCGGTCGCGTCGACGAGCGCGTTGCCTCGACGCTGCGCCGGGGACTGCGAGCGGTCCGGGTCGTACAGGTCCCAAACATAAGCCTGCGCACGAACGTCGGTGCCGCCGAGGCTTCTCGTATGCTGCTCGTTGCCTTCGACCTTGGTTGGGCGACCGTCATGGCTCGTAACCACGACGCCGAGTGCATCACGTCCCCGCGAAGTCACCGTAGCGAAGTGGGAAGGGATACCTGGCACCAAGTACTCGGGCGCCTTGCTGTAGGGCAAGATTTCGTTCTTTGGGCGACGAACGCAGCCCTGAAGCCCTGCGGCCAAGGCTGCGATCGAGGAACCCTGCACAAACGACCGCCGCGAGACGAGCGCTTTGGGGCTCAACAGATCGGTGATGAAACCGCCTGGCTGCTCTTCTTGCGCCAGCTTCGTAAGCTCTTCGGCATCGAGGGCCTTGTCCTCGAGGCTCCGCCACATCGACGGACCCTTCCCCAGGCTCAGCTCATAGGATTTCCTGCGGGTCATCGGTGGCACCCCGAGCAATGCAAAGGTGGATTGAGAACGCTCGCGACCGCGGCGCGCTGGGCCAGCCAGGCCTCGTCCGCTTCCCATTTCATGTTCGTAATCTCGCTCTTGGGCCGAATGTGTTGTTCGGGGTTGCGGTGGCATTCCAAGCACCACTGCATCGCGATCGGCTCGACCACGCCGACGACCTCCATCTGGTCGATCCGGCCGTGGCACGATGCGCAGCCGACACCGGCTCTGAGGTGTCCGCTGTGGTTGAAGTACGCGTGATCGGGAACCTGGTGGACGCGAACCCACGAGATCGCATCGTCCGTCTCCCAGCTCTCGCGAACCGGCGCCAGCTTAGCCGACTCGGTGTGCACGACTGCGTGGCAGCCCATGCAAGTTTGCGTCGGCGGCACCATTGCCTCATGCGAGCGCTCGACCTGGGAGTGGCAGTAGCGGCAGTCCATTCCGAGCTCCCCCGCGTGCAAGCGGTGGCTGTATTCGACCGGCTGCTTCGGCGTGTAGCCGACCTGCAGGTTCGGTGGGGTGAAGTAGACCCAGAACAATATGAACACGCCGGCTCCCAGACCGCCGGCCACGATGGCCAAGGCTAGAGGCAAGTAGTTCAACTCGCGGGGGAAAATCTGCATGCTGCGTTTTCTCTTCAGTCCTCTAAATGACCGGCCGCCATTTAGGCGAAGCTCGAGCGTCGGACAAGTCGGTTCGTCACTTTTCCACGAACCAGATCCAAGCGGTGGTTGCGCAGCCAAGCTACGCTCGACCTCGCCTGTCCCTCGGGGCCCGTTAGGGCCGCTCCAAAACGGTGTCAAGCCCGGAGCGATCGGACGCGCGGGAGCCTATCTCGCTGTCGATTGCAAATTCTCAAGCGACCGGCGCCACCTTGACCCCCACCGCCAAGCCATCGGGCGTCGGCACGCAGACGGAATCGAAGTTGACCGCCATCTCCTCGTGAAAACGGCGCATCGCCCTCGCCTCTTCGCTGTCCTCGAGGAGCCGTCCAAATAGATAGGCGTTGTCCCCGATCAGCAGTCCCCCGGTGCGCAGATTCTCAGCGGCCCAGCGGCCGTACACGTCGTAGCGACCTTTGTCCGCGTCGAGGAAGACGGCACAGAATGGTCCAGAATCACTTAGCTTCGGGAGGATCTCAGCAGCGTCGTCCCGAAGGATGGTCACACGGTCGCCGAATCCAGCCTCTCCGATGACCTCGGCGGCGACCCCGGCATGCTTCGGATTCGCTTCGATCGTCCAGAGGTGGCCGTCCGCAGGGAGCGCGCGTGCGATCCAAAGCGCGGAATAGCCGGCCAAAGTGCCCACCTCGACGACTTTGCGGGCCCGCGTCAGCCGCAAGAGCAGCTCCAAAACCCTGCCCTCCGCCGGACCGAGCTGAATCTCCGGCATCCCGTGCCTCGCCGGAGCCTCGAACGCGCGGTCGAGCGCCCTGTCTTCCGGATGATGGGTGCGCGCGGCGTAGTCGAGGATTTGTGCACTGGCATACCGTTCTCCGGCCCTGGAACTTTGATCCGCCATAGAATTTTCCGAATTCTGCTTAACTTTGTTTTGCTAACATCGATATTTTCCGTTGGCACCGTTACAATCCAGATGTGCCACGACCATCGTCACCGCCGCCGGCGCCTCCGCCGAATACCCCGCTGGGCGACTATACATTGGTCGACCGTATTGCAGTTGGGGGCATGGCGGAAGTCTTTCGTGCCCTCGAACCACGGTCGGCTGGCGAGCCGCGCGTCGTGGTCTTGAAACGCATGCTTCCGCATATCGCCGATGAGACCAACGCGCAGCAGATGTTTGCCGAAGAGGCAAGGCTCGCCAGTCACATCACGCATCCGAACGTGGTCCACGTCCTTGGCCACGGCGAGATCGAGGGGCAGCCCTATCTCACGCTCGAGTACGTTCCAGGCTGCGATCTCTGGCGCCTGAACCGCCGCCTGACGCGCGACAGCCGAAAGCTCGAGCACGATCTCGTGGTCTACTTGGTCCGTCAGATCTTGAACGGACTCGACGCCGTACACCGCGCAACCGATGCCGGAGGGGGCATGCTGGGCATCGTCCACCGGGACATCAGCCCGTCCAATGTTCTGATTTCGATTCACGGCGATGTGAAGATCGCTGACTTCGGCATCGCGCGCTCCGACGTCAACGCCTTTGAGGCCAACACCGCAGTGCGCGCCAACGGCAAGCTTGGCTACCTCGCGCCGGAGCAGGTGTCCGGTGGTGACGTTGACCAGCGCGCCGATCTCTTCTCAACCGGCGTCATTGCCGCGGAGCTCTTCATGCGACGGCCCTTGTTCGCCGGTGGCAGCGAGCTCGCCGTGCTGCTTGCGATTCGCGATGCCGAGGTTCATCCGTTCGTCCAGTTCCTGCCGCAGCTGCCTGAAGGGCTCGGCTCGGTAATTCTCAAGGCGCTCGCGGCAAGCCCAGACGAACGTCCGCCCACCGCGCGCGCATTTTGGACGGCGCTCGATCCTTGGCAGAGTCGGCCCGAAGAGGTGTTGCGCGCGGAGCTCGCCGCTCTCGTTGGTTCCATCAGCGCGGAATCGCGATTGCGCAAGACCTCGGTCGACACGATACCCAGGCCGACGATGCCGCCGACGCCGCTGTTGCTATCCGACGAGCACCCCAGCACGACGAACGTCACCCCACTGGAGTATACGATTCGAAAGCCGAACGGGGCGACCGTGGGCCCACTGGCCTACGCGAAAGTGGTCGAGGCCGTGGCCACCGGACAAGTCGACGGGGGCGACGACATCAGCATCGCGGGCGGTGACTTTCAACCGCTCTCTTCGATCACCGACCTCTACCGCCACGTTCCGGTCTCCCGGATGACGCCAACCACGACGCGCGTTCAAGCCTCGGCCGCGGCGGACCTAAGCATCAACTTCGAGAAGGGCGGCTTCGTTAGGGCGCTTGCCCGCACGCTGATCGCGCGACGCACCGGCCTCTGGCTCTGCGAGCAAGGGGGCGTCCGTAAGGAGGTCTACACGAAGGAGGGCGTCCCGGCATTCGTCACCAGTAATCTCGCGGGGGAGCTTCTCGGCGAGCACCTCGTCAAGGAGCGCGTCATCACACGCACGGAGCTCGACATGGCGCTCGCCGTGATGCCGCGTTTCGAAGGCAAGCTGGGCGACACGCTGGTCGCGCTGGCGCTCGTCGAGCCCTTGGAGCTCTTTCAGCACATCGCCGAGCAGGTCCGCGAGAAGCTTCTAGACCTGTTCAGCTGGGAGTCGGGCACCGCGACTTTTTACGATGGAGT
>CAMYMX010000101.1 GCA_947259605.1 uncultured Polyangiaceae bacterium
ACGGCTACGCTTCCTCCCACGAGCCACTGGAGGTCTTGGACGAGTTTCGCGATATGGTGAAAGCGCTCCACCGCGCCGACATCGAAGTCATTCTCGACGTGGTGTACAACCACACCGCTGAAGCAGGAGCAGACGGGGCGACCCTCTCGTTCAAGGGCCTCGATAACAGTACATACTATAGTCTCGAACGCCGAAACCAATCACGCTACGCGAACTACAGCGGAACGGGCAATACGCTCAACGCCAACCATGCAGTAGTGCGGCGCCTCATTCTCGACAGTCTGCGCCATTGGGTGGAGGAGATGCACGTCGATGGCTTTCGTTTTGACCTCGCGTCGATCCTTTCGCGCAACACCGAAGGTGATGTGGTGGCCAACCCGCCAGTGCTCTGGGACATCGAAACCGACCCAGTCTTGAGCGGCACCAAGCTCATCGCAGAGGCATGGGACGCTTCGGGCCTCTATCAGGTGGGCAGTTTCTTCGGTGACCACTGGAAGGAATGGAACGGCAAATTCCGCGACGACGTGCGAGGGTTCTTCCGTGGAGACGAGGGGCACGTCGAAAAGCTTGCAGCGCGGTTCCTGGCGAGCCCCGACATCTACGGAGGCCAGGGGCGCGAGGCGGAACAGAGCATCAACTTCGTGACCTGCCACGACGGATTTACGCTCAACGACCTCGTCTCCTACGACGAAAAGCACAATTTGGAGAACCAGGAAGAGAACCGGGATGGCTCGGACTACAACCTGAGCTGGAACTGTGGCGTCGAAGGCCCGACCGACGATCCAGCGATCGAGCAACTCCGCAACCAGCAGATCAAGAACTTCTTCACGACGAACCTGCTTTCGCTGGGTGTCCCGATGTTGGTAATGGGCGATGAAGCGCGGCGGACCCAGCGCGGCAACAACAACCCCTACTGTCATGACAGTGAGCTCACCTGGTTCGACTGGGGCCTTCTTGAGAAGCACGCTGATCTTCATCGTTTTGTCAAAGAGCTGATCCACCTTCGACTGAGCGTAGCCTTCGACGTCCCGGGCTTGAGCCTTTCGGACTTGCTCCGCGCGGTTCCGGTGCACTGGCACGGCGTGAAGCTCAACCAACCCGACCTCGCGCGGCACTCGCGAAGCCTGGCCTTTTCCGTCGAGGTTTTTCAGTACGGGTGGCACTTCATGTTCAACGCCTACACGGAGCCGTTGACGTTCGAGCTTCCTTTCGTTCGCGAAGGTGAGCCCCGCCGGTGGCGGCGCTTGATCGACACGCACCGGCAGTCGCCTCACGACTTCGCGCATCCGGACAGCGCGGAGATCGTGATCGGAAGCAGTCACGTCGTTCAACCGTACTCGACGGTCGTCCTGGTCGCAGAACGCGTTCCGAGGTGACGGTGGAACTTCCGAGGCGCAGCGGAATTCTCTTGCATGTCACCTCGCTTCCGGGTGGTGCGTATACGGGCGATCTCGGGCCGTCCGCCCACGCGTTCGTAGACTTCCTCGCGGAAGCGGGCCAGGGCTGGTGGCAGACGCTCCCGCTCAACCCGATCGGGGACTCCGACTCGCCGTACTCCAGCATCTCGGCGTTCGCCTGCGAGCCTCTGATGATTTCACCGGAATTGTTGATAGAGGACGGCTTGCTGGACGAAAGGGCACTCCGCGATCTCCCCGGCGGTTCGAAGACGGCAAAGGCCGATTTCATCGAATCCAAGCGTATTCGTTCGAAACAGCGAGTCGAAGCGTATCGGATGTTCGACGAACGGGGGTCACAGGGCATGCGGAAGTCCTTCGCGGAATTTCGAGATCGTGAGCAAGTCTGGCTCGACGACTACTGCCTATTCATCACCCTCCGATCCCGCTACGGGACGGCCGATTGGACGACCTGGCCGGAGGACCTCGCTCAGCGGCAGGCATCCGTCCTCTCTGGGGCGCGCGAGGAGCTTGCGGAGGACATCGAGTATTTCGCGTTCGAGCAGTTTCTCTTCGACCGACAGTGGCAGGCGCTTCGAAGGCATTGCAAGGGTCGGCGGGTGGGGATTTTCGGCGACGTGCCGATGTTCGTCTCCCATCAGAGCGCGGACGTCTGGGCTCACCCCGAGGCGTTTCTCCTCGACGAGAGGGGGCGCCCGAGTTTCGTTGCTGGCGCTCCCCCTGACGCATTTGCCGCAGACGGCCAGCGTTGGGGAAACGCTTTGTACGACTGGGAGCATCACGAGCGCACCGGCTTTGCATGGTGGAAAGCCCGGCTGCGACGCCAACTGGAGCTATTCGATCTGCTGCGACTCGACCACTTCATTGGCTTCACGCGATACTGGCGCATCCCGAGCGAGTCCGAGACCGCCATGGGTGGGCAGTGGATCGACGCTCCCGGGCACGCGTTCTTCCATGAGCTCACACGAGAGCACGGCGAGCTCCCGTTCATCGCGGAAGACCTCGGAGCGGTCAGCCAAGAGGTGTGGGACCTGCGCGACAACTACGGCCTCCCAGGAATGAAAGTGCTGCAGTTCGCCTTTGGAGGCGACCCCGGAAACCGGGTGCATCACCCAGACGAGTACCCCCGCAAGAGCGTGGCTTTCACAGGGACCCACGACAGCAACACGATGCTTGGCTGGTATCGGGACCTCCAACGCCGGGCACAATCGAATGACCCGAGCGCCGAGGAGGACCTTCAGCGCGTCCAGACCTACTTCGGCACGAGCCGCGACGTCGACGTCGTCGACGCGGCGGTTCGGGCGCTACTTGCCTCTCCCGCTGACACCGTGATCGTCCCGCTACAAGACCTGCTTCACCTCGACGAACGGCACCGAATGAATCGTCCTGGAACCACGAACGGCAACTGGACTTGGAGGCTCGAGCAAGGTCAGCTCAGTCACGGCCTGGCCATGCGACTGCGAGCGCTAGCAGAGACAACGGGCCGGCTTTAGCCGTTTGAAATCGCCCTGCGAGGACACCCTTGCCATCCTTCGGGCGAGAGCCGACACTCGTAGGCCCCCAACTTGCTGGGCCGATTTCTGGAGGATCCGCAAATGAACGCGAAGGGCTCGCCATCGCAAAAACCCGCCGTCGTCGATGACGACCGGACCGGAGTCAGCGTCGACACGCTGCGCCGGGCGGTTCAGGACAACCTTTTCTATCGCTGCGGCAACGTCCCCGCGCTCGCAACCCGGTCGGACTACTATCTGGCGGTTGCGTACACGGTGCGAGACCGGCTGATGCAGCGTTGGCTGAGCACCGCGAGGGCGCTGTTGGCTCATCCGACCCGCGTGGTCTGCTATCTATCGGCTGAGTATTTGCTGGGGCCGTCGCTGGGCAACGCTCTGCTGAACCTAGGCATTCGCGATCAGGTTGCCGAGGCGGTTGCATCGTTGGGTCAGAACCTCGACGAGCTCATCGAGGAAGAACGGGAGCCGGGCCTCGGCAACGGCGGCCTGGGTCGTCTGGCCGCCTGCTTCATGGACTCGCTGTCGACCTTGCAGATCCCGGCCGTAGGTTACGGCTTGAGATACGAGTTCGGCATCTTCGAGCAGCGGATCCACGACGGCTGGCAGATCGAACGCACCGACAAGTGGCTGCGTCAGGGCAACCCTTGGGAAGTCGTCCGGCCGGAGTACAGCTATCCGGTGGGCTTCGGCGGTCATACCGAATCCTACACGGATGAGAACGGTCGTTACCGAGCCCGCTGGCGCCCAGACACCGCGGTCAAGGGGGTTGCCTACGCCACTCCGATTCCGGGTTACAAGGTGAACAACATGAATATGCTGCGCCTCTGGGCCGCGGAGGCCGCCGAGACGTTCGACTTTGGAAGCTTCAATGTGGGCGACTACTACGGCGCTGTCGAACGCAAGGTCGCTTCGGAGACGCTGACCAAAGTGCTCTATCCCAATGACGAGCCTGCGCAGGGCAAGGAGCTCAGGCTTCGGCAACAGTACTTTCTCGTGTCCTGCTCGCTTCAGGATTTGCTGCGGCTTCACCAACTTCGGGGAGGTCGGCCCGACACCCTGAATGAAGGCTTCGCAATTCAGCTGAACGACACCCATCCCGCTCTGGCGATACCCGAACTGATGCGGCTGCTGCTCGACGAGCACGGAATGAGCTGGGAGGACGCCTGGCGGATCAGCTCGGAGACGTTTGCGTACACGAATCACACCTTGCTGCCAGAGGCCCTCGAAACGTGGCCGTTATCGATGTTTGGGCGATTGCTGCCGCGTCACTTGGAAATCATCTACGAGATCAATGCGCGCTTCATGGTCGAGGTTCGCGATCGCTTCCCGAGCGACGGCGAGAAGCAACAGCGCATGTCCCTCATCGATGACCACGGCGGCGGCTCCGTGCGCATGGCCAATCTCGCGACGGTGGGAAGCTTCTCGGTCAATGGCGTCTCCGCACTGCACACCGACTTGCTCAAGACTCGTGTGATGCGGGACTTCCACGAGTTCTACCCCGGCAAGTTCAACAACAAGACCAACGGCGTCACCCCGCGGCGCTTTGTGGCGCTTGCCAACCCGGAGCTCGCTGAGCTGATCACCGACCGCATCGGCGAAGCGTGGATCACCGATTTGACCCAGCTGCGCCGGCTCGAGGGGCTTTCCGATGACCCCGAGTTTCAGTCGCAATGGCGGGCGGTCAAGACTGCACGAAAGCGTGCGGCCGCCGAGCAGGCGCACCGGCTAATGAAGGTCGAGGCGGATCTCGACTCGATGTTCGACGTCCAAGTCAAGCGCATCCACGAGTACAAGCGTCAGCAGTTGGCCGTGCTCCATATCGTGCACTTGTACCGAATGCTCAAGGAGAACCCGGGCTTCGCGACGGCATCACGAACGTTCATCTTCGGCGGCAAGGCGGCACCCGGCTACACAATGGCCAAGCTCATCATCAAGCTCATCAATTCGGTGGGAGAGGTCGTGAACTCCGACCCGGATACTCGCGACAAGCTGAAGGTCATCTTCATCCCGAACTACAACGTGAAGACGGCCCAGCTCGTTTACCCCTGCGCAGACCTGTCTGAGCAGATATCGATGGCCGGCAAAGAAGCCTCGGGAACTGGAAACATGAAGTTCTCGATGAACGGAGCCCTGACCATCGGCACCCTCGATGGAGCGAACGTCGAGATCCGAGATTCCGTCGGCGCCGAGAACTTCTTTCTTTTCGGGCTCACGACAGATGAAGTCCATGTGTTGCAACAGACGGGCTACCGACCCTCTGAGTACTACGAGCGGAACGCGTCACTCAAAGGCGCGCTCGATCTAATCGCTTCGGGTCACTTCTCGCGCGGGGACTGGTCGCTGTTCCAGCCCTTGATCAACAGCCTGATCCATCACGATGACTACTTCGTCCTGGCCGACTTCCAGTCCTACATCGACTGTCAGCAGAAAGTCAGCGATGCTTGGGCTGATCCGCATCACTGGACGAAGATGTCGATCCTCAACGCGGCGCGCATGGGGCCGTTCTCCTCGGATCGTACCATCCTCGACTATAGCCGGGACATCTGGCGGGTGGAGCCGAATCCGGTGCAGCTGACCGATGTGGGTTGAAGCGCGTCCGTCTCCGGGACACGTGGATTTTCCGTCGCGCTAGTAGCCTTCGATCGGCTTTGGTTTGGGTCCCTCGATCGGTACGCCTCGGGGCCCTTCGATCGGGACTCCGCTTGGCCCGTCGATGCGGTCCGGCGCAGGACCTTCGATCGGTTTCCCACTGGGAGGGATCGGCTTCTTCTTTGGAAGGGGTTGAACGACGTCCTCGAGCTTTGGCGTCGGAACGCCAACGTCGTACTCCTCGACTACAGGAGGCTGGTAGTCGATGTTGACGACGGTAGTGACACGTTGCGACGCCGCCCCGCTCAGCGGCGACAGGGTCACATCGCCGGCCTGCTGCTCGACGCACCGGAGGTCGTTCCCCGAAAGCCCTCCGCCGCTCGCGCTCGGCTCGATGACCATGCCGGACGCCCGAACGACCGCGCTGAGATTGACGCGGATGGTCGTCGCGCCGGCAGGTCGGTAGTCGCGAAGGCAGTCCACGGGGCTTCCGATCGCGGCGCTCAACTCGGCCGCGAAGTCGCGAGGCGGCTCCGCGGGTTTCGTGGGCTCGTCGGGTTCGGCCGCGGGTTGGGCTGCGGCGCGTTTCGGCGCGGTAGCTTCCTCCACGTCCTTCATCGGCTCGGTCTCCCCGGATTGTTCCAATGCCTCGTCCGTTTCGGAAGGCGGAGTGTCCATAGACTCGAAAGGGAGCGGCTCCTCGACGTTCGATGGCTCTGTGGACGCGGCTGGGCTCCTGCAGCCCAGCGCTAGGGTGAAGACGCAACCAACGATGAGGCGAGCGACAGCCGCTGTGCATGCTTCGATCACTCGGCCGGGACCTCGACCCGATGTTCCACTGCGAGGGCTTCTAGTGCTTTCGTGTAAGGTCTGGCGCGGCGCTCGGCAAAGCCGTCGATTAGAAAACCCATCGCCCCGATCAAGATGAGTGCTGGGCCGACTCCGTGCGCCCAATCCGACTTCAGGCCGAAGCGTAGCCCGAGACCGACCAGCACCAGGACGGTCCACATCCCGATGTAAATCGGCCAGTTGGCATTGACCTTTTGCATACGCGGGAGCTCATCGGCCAGCATGGCGCCGGGGTCACGTTGGAATTTGGATTCGATCGCCGAAACCTGCCCGGCTGTTCGGAGACCAACCGCGGCCCCCACGGCGATCGCGAAGGCACCGAACACGATTATAGGCATAGCCAGACCCCAGGCGAAGCCGCCGCGCTCGGCGCGAAG
Source organism: uncultured Polyangiaceae bacterium (assembly GCA_947259605.1). Classification (GTDB taxonomy): domain Bacteria; phylum Myxococcota_A; class Polyangia; order Polyangiales; family Houyiibacteriaceae; genus SG8-38. The sequence goes on from CAMYMX010000101.1 coordinate 6,742, forward strand.
TGTCACCGCGGCAAACGCCAGCATCGCAACGCCGATTGGGACGATGAAGCAGAGCGATTCAACGCGCTCGCCTCGGAAGTAGGCGTGCATGATCTCGAGGAAAGGCATCGATGCTCTTTGGTCTCTCACAGGGCGCCGGTCGCAGTCAAGACCCAAGCGGAACCGACGGATGCAGCTGGCGCGCGTACCCGGCTACGCTCGGACTTCATCTCTAGAGGGCGTTGAGCTGCTGCAGCTCCGTGGCATAGTGATCCGCGGCCTTCGCCCGTCCCATCTGCTGGTTGTAGCCGGCGAGGAGCTGGAGGACGTCTCGGTTTGCCGGGTAGCGCTCGCGCATTCGCTCCAGCGTGCGGAGGGAAGCTTCGCGCCGTCCTCCGTCAAACTGGGCAACGGCGTAGACGTAGCCGAAGCGGATCGTTTCAGGTCGCGTCTCGTATGCGCGGCGAAGGTGTACCAAGGCCTCCGAGTGGCGTCCCAAGCGAACCAAGGTGAGGCCCAGCGCGAACTCGACTGCGGCTCGATCCGCCGCCCTCCTCAACCCTTCGCGAAGGGTCGACTCGGCCTCGTGGTCCCTCTCTCGAGATCGATAGAGATCGGCAAGGTTGACGTAGGCCGCGGTAAACGTCGGGTCGATGTCGAGCGCCTCGCGGAGATTCTCCTCCGCGTGCTTGAAGTCGCCGGCCAACATTGCGACGTGTGCCATGTCGACCAAGCCTTCGCCCCGATCCGTGTTGAACGAACGGGCCTCGATATACTCCGCGGTCGCGCTCTTCAGTGCGGCGCGATCAGGTGCGCTCCAATCGCCTGCACGCACACCGAGCACGGCGGCAACCGCTTCGACCCGAACCGATCGCGCTTTGTCCCGTAGCAACGGACGTACGACTTCGACCCGCTGTTCGGGCGGCAGGTCTCGCGCAGCCACCGCGACCGAGCGTCGAACGATCGGACTTGCGTCGCTGCTGGCGCGCATCAATAAAGCGGGGAGCGCGGGAGATCCGAGATTGCGGAGCTCGAGGACTGCCGTTGCCCGAACGATGGCTGGCGCTTTGCCCACCGCGACCAGCTCCACGAGGCCCGGCTCGCCTTCCGGCCGTTGCGTGCGGGCTGCGTGAAGCGCCTCTGCAAACGGATGCTCAACGCGGCTATCGAAGCGTTTGGCGATCTCTCGTTCAGCCCAGCTCGCGCTCTTGCCCGCATGGCAATCGGTGCAGGCATCCGGCGCGCCGAGTTTGGCGGCAAGCGCTGGGCGCGGAATGCCGAACCGGTGATCGGCTCGGTCATCGTTCACCATGTACGTGCGCTCAGGCATGTGGCAGTCGGTACAAAGGCTCCCTGGGGTCCCCGCCTCGTGAAAAAGATGCTTCGCGCTGTCGTAGACGTCGGCCTGATGGCAGCGGCTGCACAAGGCATTGCCATCGAAGCGAAGCTTCGTGCTGTGGCCATCGTGGCAGTCGCTGCAAATGACGCCGGCGGCGTGCATTTTGCTCTGGAGGAACGAGCCGTAGACGTAGACCTCGTCTCGGATCTGACCGTCGTCGAAGTAAAGCAACTCGTCGAGCGCCGCGACACGGTAGCGATCGTGGTAGCTAGTGCTCCGGCCCCCTAGATCGGCCCGTCGAGAATGGCAGGGCGCGCAGGTTTCGGTTTCATCACTCGGCTGCGACCTGCTCAGCGATGCGATGGATTTGCCTTCGCCAAACGACCAAATGCGCTCGGCGGGCGCCGGAAGTCGCCGATCGAAGCCTGCATTCGCCGGAAGAGAGCCTTTTGCAGCACCGGCCGCCTCGGCGAGCTCGACGTGTCGAGACCCGGCGCCGTGGCAGGCCTCGCAGCCGACGTCGATCTCGAAGTACTCGGTCGAATAGCGCTTGGTCGAGCGATCGTAGTTCTTCTTGAGCGCCGTCGAATGACAGTCGGCGCAGGAGTAGTTCCAATTGTAGCTGGGTGCGGTCCAGTGTAGGGCGTCGCCCGGCTCCACGTATTCGTCTGGTTGCAGGTGAAACCAGCGCTGGCCGCCCTGCTCTTTCAGCCGCGTATCCCAGGCAAACAAGAACGACTGAAGACGTCCGGGCTCGATCTCTACGAGGTACTGTTGCAGCGGTTCGACACCGAAGGTGTAGATGACGGGAAAACGCCCGCGTTCACCATCTGCGCCCACCGCTTCCACGAAGAATGCATCACCTTCGCGAACGAAGCGGGCGGTCTCTTTGAAATGCTTGACCTTCACATCGTTGAAGTTGCCAAGCACCGTCTCCGGCGTGGCGTTCTGCAT
>CAMYMX010000102.1 GCA_947259605.1 uncultured Polyangiaceae bacterium
CCAGGTCACCGCTGACCGCGCCGAGCTTGAGGCGCCCCGCCGCCGCCTTGGAGGTCGCCTCCAGAACGGCGGTCTTTCCGGCTCCAGGCGAGCCCATCAGGTTGATCGCCAAGACCCCTAAACCTTCGAAATGAATACGATTATGCCCTGCCTGGGCGTCGTTGTCGGAGAGGATTCGCTCCTGCACCTCGATCGGTACGATTTCCGGGTCACCACATCCGCAGGTCTCACACATCGGGGGCCTCCATTTCAATCCGTTCCAAGATGATCTCGTCGCCCTGCACCATCCGCGCCGGCTTTCCGCAATCGGCGCAGCGCAAGATCGCACCGAGTGCAAGGCTCCGGTCGCAGGATGGACAGGCCCAAGCCGGGGCGACCGTGTCGATCGCAAGCTCGGCGCCGTCACAAATCGTTTGCTCGCGGAACGTGTCGAACGCGGTCTTCAACAAGTCGACCTCCACGCCGGACAGCTCGCCGATCTTCACATGCAGGCGATGCACGCGAGTGCCGCCGTGCAAGGCAGCTTCGTGCTGCACGCGATCGATCAGAGAAGCGACGATGGAATACTCGTGCACGCGCTACTCGCTTTCGAACTCCGGTGAGCGTTTGTCGAAGAAGGCCGCGAGACCCGCTGCGAAGTTGGGACCGTCGGCGATCCGCGCGAGCTCCGTGAGCTCGGCGTCGAGGTGAACGTCGAGACGATCCATGCCGGCAGCCTGGTTGAGGAGGCCCTTCGCTACGCCTAGCGCAGCCGTCGGAGACTCCGCGAGCTGGGCGGCGATTCGGGCTGCTTCCGAATCAAGCGAACCATTGGAAACTACTCGGTTAATTAGGCCCCATTCGAGCGCTTCGTGCGCGCTCAAACGCGGGTTCAGGAGCACGAGCTCGAGCGCCTTCCGAAGCCCGACCAAGCGAGGCAAGAAGAAGGTCGAGCTCTCCGCGCCGGTGAGACCTGTCTTGAGGTAGGCCCACTCGAACCAGGCGCGCTCGGAGGCGATCACCAGGTCGCAGCTCATCGCAATTCCGAAACCGCCGGCAGCTGCAGGGCCATCGACCGCGGCGATGAACGGTTTCGGCGCGCGCCGGATCTCCGAGATCGTGCTGTGGATGTACTCGAGGATCTGTTTGAAAATCTCTCCGTAGCCTTCGTCTGGTTTGCGGGTCTCCGGCTGCAGGTATCCGAGGTCTTCGCGGTCGCCGCCGTCGCGGATGTACTTCAAATCGGCGCCACTGCAGAACACGCCGCCCTCGCCTCGAATCACGACCGCGCGGACGTCGCGATCGCGCGCGAGCTGCAGGCCCGCCCTTCGGAAATCCTGAGCGGTCTCCACATCGAGGGAGTTCAGGCGCTCACGGCGTGCGATCGTCAGAAAGCCAACCGCCCCTTCCCGCTCCAGCCGAATGTGCTTCATGTCGCCCATGGCTCAGCAGATCCTCGGGAGGAGCTCGCCCTCGGCTTCCGCCAACAAACGGCTTCCAAATCCGGTGTCGAGAATCACGAATCCCGGCCGATCGGCCACGCATTCACCCACAATTGCAGCGTTCCGCCCCAGCGGGTGCGAGCGGACGGCATCGAGCACCCCTGCTGCGACCTCGGGCCGCAGACCAAAGACCGCCTTCCCTTCATTCGCGGAGACGAGGGGGTCGATGCCGAGCAGCTCGCCCACGGCGCGGACCTCGTCCCGCAGCGGCACGGACGTCTCGTCGATGATGATTCCGACGCCGCTCTTCTCCCCCATCTCGTGGAGCGCGCTCGACAGCCCACCGCGTGTCGGGTCCTTGAGAGCAACGACGCCCTCCCCACCAACGTCCAACGCTCGGCGGACCAGCGTGTGTATCGGCGCGACGTCAGACTCTAGCGTCGTCTCCAATGCAAGCTCGTTGCGCGTCGCCATGATCGCAAGCCCGTGATCCCCCATCGTTCCGGTGACCAAAATCTTGTCACCGGGCTGCAAGCCACAATCGGAAACCAAACGCGACGTCAGCGCTACGCCTGTCGTGTTCAGCACCAGACCATCGAGCTCACCGTGGCCCATCACCTTGGTGTCCCCAGTCACGATCGTGGTTCCGGCCTCTTCACAGGTTGCGCGGATCGACGCCCAGATCCGCATCAGATCATCTCTCGGGAAGCCGTCTTCGATGATGGCCGCGCAGGTCAAAGCCAGGGGTTCGGTTGCTCCCATCATCGCGAGATCATTGACGGTTCCAGAAATCGCCAGGCGTCCGATGTCGCCGCCAGGAAACTCGATGGGCTGCACGACGTGCGAGTCGGTCGCGATCACGAGGTACTGGTCGCCGATGCGAATCGCCGCCCCGTCGTCCATGGCCCCGAGGCCGATGCCGTCTTCAACCTCGCCGAGGCCCTTTGCAAACACCTGCTCGATCAGCGCGCGCATCGCGCCACCGCCGGTTCCGTACTTCAGCGTGATGCGTTCGTCGATGAAGCGGGCGTTGCGCGTCATGCAGCCCCTCGCTTGATCGAACGGAGATCGGGTCGACCGCCGTACTGGTGCCAGATCTTGCATGTGCCCTCTGCGCTCACCATGCAGGCACCGACCGGGGTGTCGGGCGTGCATTCTTTCCCGAAGAGCGGACAGTCAGACGGCGATGCGATCCCCGCCATGATGTCACCGCACTGGCACTGCTGAACCAGCTTCGGCGGTGCATAACTCCAGAGCGCCGACGCGTCGATGGTGAAGCGCTTCCTGGTGTCGTACTTCGCGAACTCATCTCGGAGGCGAAGGTTCCCGTTCGGGACATGGGCGATGCCCCGCCAGCGACCTCCAGTCGCCCGGAACACCCTCCACAAGAGCTTCTGTGCGTGAACGTTCCCTTCGCGCGTTACGCAGCGTGGAAAGGCGTTTTCCACCCTCGGCCGGCCGCTGTTGATGACCTCCATGAGCTTGACCAGGCCTGCCATGACGTCGAGTGGCTCGAAGCCTGCGATCACCACGGGCAGGCCATGGCGTTCTACGAACTTCTCGAACACGGCCGAGCCGGTAATCGTCGCGGCGTGCCCAGCTGCGAGGAAGCCTTCTATTTTGGTCTCTGGCATTTCGGCGACAATCTCCATCACCGGCGGAATGTACTTGTGCGCCGAGAGCACCGAAAAGTTCTCGGGCGGATCGTCGACCAACACGGCCGCCGTGGCAACAGCCGTCGTTTCAAACCCCGAGGCAAAAAAGACGATCTCTTCGTCGTGTTCCCGCGCGAGCTCGACGGCCTGCGTCACGCTGTACACCACGTCCACGTTCGCGCCCTCGGCTTTGGCGTCGGCAAGCGACTGCGAAGTGCCAGGCACCCGCAGCATGTCGCCGTACGAAGCGATTCGAACACCCTGTTTCGCGAGCGCGACGGCTTCGTCGACCTCGGGCACATCCGTCACGCAGACCGGGCAGCCAGGACCCATAATCACCTGCAAATCCGGGGGAAATGCCGCTCGCAGCCCAAACTTTGCGATCGCCTGCTCGTGGCTTCCGCACACGTGCATCACCGACACCGGTGCGTGGTCGGCTTGGTGCACTAGGCGATCGAGCGCCTCTCGAAGGCCTCGCGCGCGCTCCGGGTCGCGAAATTTTAACTGAGCCAACGGGTCACTGAGATTCATTGGTTGTTCTCTTGGAGCGATCCGTTGCATCGGGCGCTGCGGCGATCTCGGCGCGCACATCGGCCGCCATCAGATCCTGCTCGTCGGCAAGACGTAGAAGCTCGTCGTACAAGGCCAAGGTCTCGGCGGCCTCTTCCGGTGGAATCCGCCGAATCGCAAAGCCGACGTGATTCAAAATGAAGTCGCCTGGATCCACCGGCGCATCACAAACCTCGAGGCGCACCTGTTTCTTCACGCCCCAGAAATCGACGGTTGCGATCTGGTTCTCGCGGTCGACTTCGACCACCTTGCCGGGCACACCTAAGCACATGGAAAAGCTCCTTGGGGCATCAACCTTTGTCTCCCAGAATGGCGTCCGCGATCAAGGCCTGACCGAGGGCGATTCCGCCGTCGCCTGGCGGAACTTCGCCATGCCGTAAAAGCCTGTTTTTATTGGATATTTTTGCCTCGATTTCGCCGGCTAACCAGGCGTTTTGAAAAACACCGCCCGTCAACGCTACTGGCAGGTCGCCGCGCTCTGCCCAAAGTGCCTCCAGCAGCTCTACCGTGACCGCCACGAGCGCGTTGTGGAAACGAGCCGAAACGTCCCCGGCGTGCACTGCCCCCCCGAGGTCGTCGACAGCTGCGCGCACCGCCGGCCGAAGGTCTACCTCCCAAGGAGTGCGCATACGGTCGATCTCGAAGGGGTACGCGTTCGACACAGACTCGTTTGCGACCTGGTCCCATGCGATTGCCACCTGGCCTTCGTAGGTAGACCGAGCTCGGCCTAGTGCCAGCGCGCCAAAGCCGTCGAAGAAACGCCCGACGCCTCGCGCTTGCGGCGCGTTGAGCCCACGTTCGATCATCTGCTTGACCAGCCGAATGGAACTAGGCCTCACGTCACCCAATAGCGAAATGGAATCGCTTGGCGGCGCGCCGTCGTAGGCGTCGTGCAAGAGCGCGTAGCCAATTCTCCAAACCTCGCGCATCGCAAGATCGCCTCCGGCCAAGCGGAGCGGTCGAAAGGTCGCCAAGCGTTCGTATCGTTCTGCAAAACAAAGCAGAAACTCTCCGCCCCAGGACGTTCCATCCTCGCCAAAACCGGTGCCATCGTACGCGACGCCGAGCACGGGGCCCTGAATTCCATGCTCCGCCATGAGGCTCGCCACGTGTGCGTGGTGATGCTGAACGCCGACCAGGGTGACATCGTCGCGCGTCTTCGCGTACCGCGTCGACAAGTACCCGGGGTGTAAATCATGTGCAACGACATCTGGACGAACTTCGAGAATCGTTTGCATCCGTTCAATGGCTTCTTCAAAAAAATCTAGCGCAGCGACCGTTTCGAGATCTCCAATGTGCGGACCAAAATAGGCGGTGTCGCCCATCGCAATGCAGAACGTGTTCTTCAAATGCGCACCGCAAGCGAGGACGGGACGCGCCACCGGGCGAGACAAATAGAACGGCCTCGGTACGAAGCCGCGCGACCGGCGCATGATGGTCGGTGTTCCGGCGATCACGCGGCTGACCGAGTCGTCGCAGCGCATCGCGATCTCACGATTGTGGAGCAAGATCGCATCCGCGATCCCCTCGAGACGCTGACGCGCTTCGCGGTTCTCGTAGCAAATCGGCTCGTCGGATACGTTGGCGGAGGTCATGACGAGAGGTCGCTGCACCGCATCGAGAAGCAGGTGGTGGAGCGGCGTATACGGCAAGAACAGGCCCAAAAGCGCGGTGTCGGGGCTGACTTCGAGCGCGAGGCCTGCGTCTTGGCGCCCGCGCAGAAGGACCACCGGACGCTCGGCCGCGGTCAGAAGCGCCTCTTCATCCGCACTGATCTCTGCAAGTGCGTGTGCGGCATCGAGGCTCGCGACCATAACGGCAAACGGCTTCTCGTCGCGGTGTTTGCGCTCCCGCAGTCGACGAACAGCTGCGCCATCGCTCGCATCACAAGCGAGATGAAAACCCCCCAAGCCTTTGACCGCAACCACTGCGCCGCGCGACAAGAGCGCGGCTGCTTCTGCGAGGGCATTGACCTCGGACGGCGCTTGGCCATCGAGTCGATCCAAGCTGAGCGCTGGACCGCATTCCGGACATGCATTGGGCTGTGCGTGAAAGCGTCGGTCTCCGACGTCGTCGTACTCCGCTTGGCACGCCGCGCACATGGTGAACCCGGACATCGTCGTGGCCGCGCGATCGTACGGAATGCCCGTCGCGATCGTGAAGCGAGGCCCGCACGCCGTGCAGTTGGTGAAGGCATATCCGAATCGCCGGTCGTGACGATCCAACAGCTCTTTTCTGCAGTCCTCACAGGTCGCGAGGTCGGGCGGAATCGACAGCGCCCTGTGGCCGGTCGCACCGCTCGGTTCGATCACGAAGGCATCGAGGTCCTCGTCCGGAATCGTCGTCTCACAGAGCTCCACGATATGCGCTGCAGGCAAGGTATCTCTTTGTAATTCCTTCGTAAAACGGTCGAGGATTGCCTGGCTTCCGAAGGCCTCAATCGTCACGCCACGAGGGTCGTTGCGCACTCTTCCAACGACGCCCACGCGACTTGCCAGCCGGTAAACCCAGGGCCGAAAGCCGACCCCTTGTACGGTCCCTCGGATTTGGATGCGATGCCCAGCCATCACGGTCCGTCCCCGGCGACGCTGAGAACATACGCGGTGAGGTCCCACTTCTGTCCCTCGCTCAGCGTCGGCCAGGCCGGCATTGAAGTACCGCGCATACCTTCACTCAAGACTTCGAACACGGCAATCGCGCTGGTGTTCGAGCGCCAGTCGCTGCTGCCGAAATTCACAGCTTTTCCGGACAGTCCCTTGCTCCGCACTCCGTGACCGTCCGCCCGTTCGCCATGGCACAGCGCGCACTTCTCTTTGAACAGAGTCCTTCCGCGTGCACGCGCTTCGTCGGACGAAAGTTGGGCGACGGGGATCTCGATTTTGTCGTAGTCGATGGCGGACGGGTCGACTTTGGCGCTACACCCCAAGAGTGCGAGCGACGTGAGCAGTGCTCCCATGGCCTTCATCGCGACTCTCCGTAGATGGGACCGGTGGATACCCGAGTGAGCTGAGCTCTTCGACCACGCGCTCGACGAGCTCGGGGATGCTTGCCTGGACGGCGGGCGTTCGTTCGAGCCCGAGCTCGATAGAGTCCGGAACCACGCCGAGAATCACCACCCGGTCCGGATACCGATCGAGCAGGCTCGCCCCTGCCAAGAGGTCCGCAACCCCGATTTGATGAGGTGAAAGGCGCTCGTAGACCGCCGGAGCCACCTCTTCGCCCTCGATCCGAACCTGCGTTCCGGGCGGCCCGTCGGCCGCGATGGCGTCCACGAGGATCACCTGATCGGCGCTGTCGACCAGAGGCAGGAGCGAGAGCCCGAGCGTGCCGCCGTCCACGACCATGACGCCCTCCGGGAAATCATACTCCCGAATGAGCTTGTGTACGGCGGCGATCCCCGCCCCGTCGTCTGTGCAGACGACGTTGCCGAGCCCCAGGACGAGGACCGGCGTGCGGTCAGTCATCCCGGTTGCGCCAGCTCTTCGGCAGGAACTTGTAACCGCTGAACAACGAGTCGATGAGGCCCATCCCTTCGACGCGAGACACCAGCATCGCGCTCCAGATATGGTGCGCCACGAAGCCGAGAAGGAACCACATCGCAATGTGATGGATCCAACGCGCCATCTGTGCACCGCCGAAGATCGGAAGCAGGAACTCCCAGAACTCCATATAGCCCGTCGCGCTCACCGAATAGAGCGCAAACCCAGTTAGCATCAGGGTGAGGTAGATCGCGAACACCGCCAGGTAGGTCATACCCGCGAGGGGATTGTGACCCACGTTGAGCGGTGGATCTTTGCTGAGGAACGAATAGAACTTCAGCATCTTGAAGACATCGCCGCGTCGCCGCTTGCCCACGGGGACGAATTGATGCCAACGCGCATAGTACGAGCCCACGAACATCCAGACGATGCGTGACACCACCGCGAGCGCAAAGATGATCGCCGTGTAGAAGTGCACGACCTTCACCGTTGCCATCACGAAGTGCTCACCTCCCGGCTGCGCTGGGATCAGGTACGGGTTACCGATGTAGATCCCCGTGATCGCGAGGATGAACACCGAAACCATGATCAGCCAATGGGTCGTTCGGACCAGAAGGTCCCAGACGTAGACTCGTTCGATGCCGTGTACGTCGTGCCGACGGGGGCTCACCTCGGGGCGAGCACCGCCCTTGACCGCGGCAGTCGGCGGGGGAGTCATCGCACCTTCACGCGAGTGATCTCGCGCCCTCCAGGTTCGACGACGTGCACGCCACACGCCATGCATGGGTCGAAGGAATGAACCGTCCTCAGGATTTCGATCGGCTGCTCCGGGTCGGCGACCGGGGTCCCGACCAAGGCTGCTTCGTAAGGACCTGGCGTACCGCCGGAGTCCCGTGGGCCGGCGTTCCAGGTGCTCGGAACGACGCACTGGTAGCGCTTGATCTTTCCATCTTTCACGTGGACCCAGTGCCCAAGCGAGCCGCGTGGCGCTTCATGGAAGCCGGCTCCCATCGAATCAGCAGGCCAGGTCTCCGGCTCCCACTTGCTGTTGTCGTGGATGCGAAGCTCACCCTTGCCCATGTTGGCGGCAAGCTCGTCGACCCAGTCGCCGATCTTGTCGACCAGTATCTGTGTCTCGATGCCACGCGCCGCGACCCGGCCGAGCGTCGAGAACAAGGCCTCGGGCCCGACGCCGAGTGTCTTGAGGACGTGGTTGACCAGGCCTTGGACCTGCTCGTGACCCTGAACGTAGTTGACCAACATGCGCGACAAGGGCCCGACTTCCATCGGCACTCCGTCGTAGCGGGGAGACTTCAGCCAGGAGTACTTCTTCGACGTGTCCAGGCGTTCGAAGGGTGGCTTCGGGCCCGTGTAGTTCGGCTTGGTTTCGCCCTGCGACGGGTGCAGCGCTTGGTCCTCGCCGCCCGCGTAGTCGTACCAGGAGTGCGTGATCTGCTCGGTGATCTTCGAAGGGTCGAACTCCTCGACTTTCGAGAGGTCGCGAGCCCTGATGATGCCGGGCTTGATGAAGCGCTCCGGATTCGCTTCGTCGTCGAGCGGATACTCGCCGTACACCATGTAGTTGCCGATGCCCGCGCCGTAACCGGCCCAGTCTTTGTAGAACGAAGCGACCGCGAGCAGGTCTGGGATGTAGACCTTGCTCACGAACTCCTGCGCGCCCGCAATCAGCTTCTTGAACTCCGCGATCGTGTGGATGTTCAGTGAAGCCTGCTTGTCCGGATCGACCGGAGTCGCCATGCCGCCAACGAGGAAGCTCTGCAGATGCGGGTTCTTGCCGCCCAAAATGGCGTGCATTTTGATGAACTCACGCTGCCACTCGAGCGCTTCGAGATAGTGTGCGACCGCCATCAGGTTTGCCGCAGGCGG
>CAMYMX010000103.1 GCA_947259605.1 uncultured Polyangiaceae bacterium
TGGCGCACACCTTGACGCCCGCCAAGGCCCTCAGGTCGAGGCCGGCCTCGTCCATCGACGAGAGCACAATCTCGACGCTGTTTCTGCTGGTGAAGAGAATCCAATCGTAGCGATGCAGACCGGCGATGGCATTGCGGAGCGGCGTGAGGTCGGTGGCCGGCGCGATCCGAATCGTTGGCGCCAAGATCGGCTGTGCGCCTTCGTCACGAAGAATCGCTGCGAGCGACTCAGCCTGGTGCACGGCGCGGGTGACCAACATGCGTTTCCCAAACAGCGGCTTGGTATCGAACCAACGTAGGCTGCTGCGCAGGCGTACGACATCGCCCACGATGGTGAGCGCCGGCAAGCCGAGCCCCGCCTTCGATGCGTGCTCGTGAATGTCGGCGAGGGTCCCGACGACGGTGCGCTGCGTGGGAAGCGAAGCCCATTGGACGACGGCGGCGGGCGTGTCCGCGGGGCGCCCATTCTCGATCAAGAGCGTCGTAAGCGAGTCGAGCTTGCGCATCCCCATGAAGATGACGAGCGTCTGCGTAGCGGTTGCGAGCTTTGACCAGTCGTGGCTGGCGCGGTCCTTTTCGACGGATTCGGTGGCCGTCACATAGGCCACGCTCGAAGCGAGCGACCGATGGGTCAACGAGAGGCCAGCGTACGCGGTTGCGGCAAGCGGCGACGGCACGCCAGGAACCACTTCAAAGGGAATCCCCTCCGATGCCAGCAACTCGGCCTCCTCGGAGCCGCGCCCGAAGAGATACGGATCCCCGCCCTTGAGCCGCACGACTGTCTTGCCTTTGCGGGCGGCCTCGACGAGCTGCCGATTGATCTCGGCTTGCCGCTGGCTGATGCGGCCGGCCCGTTTGCCGACGAACACTAGCTCGGCTTCGGGTCTCGCCTCGCTCAGCTGGTCGGGGTGAACCAGCGCGTCGTAGAGGATGACATCCGCTTCGCGAAGCCGCCGGAGCCCACGCCTGGTGATCAGCTCTGGGTCGCCGGGGCCGGCACCCACCAAGTACACTGTCCCGGGTGCCGTCATCCTGCTCAGGTCCCAGCGGAATCGTCGGGCGGGATGATCGGCTCGGTTTCGACCACGGCGCCGCGCCGCTTGCGCTTTTGCACCGCGCGAGCCTTGACCTGGGGTCGAACGCCGCCGGCGTCGTTGGGAATGAAGCGAATCTCGGTCTTGACCTCGAATGACAGCGACGTGAGTGCTCGATAGAACTCGCCAGCAATATCGGTGGCTTCGAGAAAATCGCGGACCTCTTTGGCGACGGTGCGCACCAGCGCATTCTTGGTCTCGTCGACCGACGCGAAGACGTAGCCGATCAGCTCTTTCGGGAGCTTGCCGTCCTGGGTGACCCCGCGAAGCGCGCTATCGGCGCTCCGAAGTGTGCCGACGCCCGCTTCGATGCCTTTCTCGACGGCTTTTCGCAGCGTGTCGCGAAGGACACCTTCGGACCAGCGACGCTCTCGTTCGCCTGTATCGCCGGACTCGGAAGCGTTTTCGTCGAATTCATCGGGCATCGTGGTTTCGCTATCCCTCGACGTGTGAGCGGTCGAGCCCCCGAAGCATACCTCAAGCCCGCACGATGCGCAGTTTCAATGCGCGGGGCCCGAACGTCAGTCACCGGTGGTGAACACAAGCGTGATACCCGTGCCGCGCACCGCAAACGAAGCGTTCCAAGAGCTCGCGCGCAGCGGCCGAGTCTTGCGTTCAAAAAATTGACCAGCTATACGAGTTGAGATGGGACGAGGGGCAAGCACGATCGAAGAACTCTGGGAGCAGGCGGAAGAAGCTCTCGAGGCATCGTCGAAGCACGCTGAAGGTCTGCTGGCTCGATTGGTGTCCGCCGCGGACGAGGGGAGCGAGGCGTCGCTCTTCGCCCATAGGCACCTCGCGGAGCTCCACCTCGAAGACAACCCCTGGAAGGCTGCGCTGCACCTGCGGCGCGTGCTTCGCCACTGTGCCGAGGACGACATCCTTCACGCGCTCATGGGTCTTTGCCATGCGCTGCTCGGCAACTATCGTGTTGCCGTCCGCTGCTATCGCGAAGCGTCCAGCATTGCTCCACAGACCCCTTGGTACCACCACAACCTCGGTCACTTGATGGATGTCGCGCTCGATGATCCGAGCGGTGCGTATCCGCATCTCCGCCGCGCCTACGAGCTCGAACCCGAGCACGACGAAATCATCGGCTCCTTGGCGCACTGCGTGGCGCGTCTCGGTGATCTCGATGAAGCGCTCAAGCTCGCGGTGCTCGCCCAAGAGCAGGGCCCTTGCAATCCCGATCACCGCGGGCTTCTCGATTGGATCGAAGCCGGCGCCACCGACACCGCCGCAGCCAAGGCCACCGTGCGTCGTCCACCGGCCGATCGCGTCGCCGAGACCGTGCAGCTCAAGATGGGCGAAGCCGGCTACTCACGCGAAGAAATCGAACGCGCAACGCGGCTCTGGTCCGACATGCAGGCGCACTGCGAGCTTCGCGTGACCAAGCCCGAGGTTTTGGCCGCGGCGCTCGAGTACGCGATTGCGGTCGTCGAGCAGCGTCCAGGCTGCACGCAGGCCGAGGTGGCACGTCGGTACGGGGTCGCGCCGACCTCGGTGTCTGCGAGGTTCGCGCAAATCCGGAACGCTCTCGCGCTACGCCCCGGCGACCCACGCTACGCGGCGTCACGCTGAAAACTAGCCAGCGCTCGATGGATGGCATATTCGAGTTGCGTGCGAACGCTCCTCGGTGCGACCACGGTTTGCCGCGTCTTGATTGGTCTCGACCGATCGAGCGCTAGCGGCACCTTGTACGTCGAGGGTGAGGGGCGTCGCGCGACGTTTTTGTTCGATTCGGGAAAGCTCATCGGCGCGACCGTCGATCGGCGGGTCGCCGTCACCCGTCGGCAAGTGCTCGAGCGGATCCTCGGGCTCTGTGAGTGGGATGGGCTCGTGCTCCGCCTCGTGCAGTCCGCTGACGCGCCAGACGGTTGGACGCTGTGCGAACCGGCGCCTGCCAGATTCCTCGCCCTGCCGGCAATGCGAGCTGCCGTCACCCACATCGACACGGCGAGGCTACGCGCGCAGCTCGGGAACGAGGCGTACCACCTCACCCCAGTTGGCGAGGCGCTCGTGCGCGGGGCCGATCTGCGGGCCGAGGAATCCTCAGTGTTGTTTTGGCTTCGCAAGGGTGTCCCTGCCGCGGAGCTTGCCGCGCGACCGGGATGCGGCCTCGCAGGGTATCGGTTTCTCTGGATGCTCAAGCTGCTGGGGGCGGCGTCGCCCAAGGCGACCGGTTCGTATCCCTTGTTGCTCCGCAAGCGTCGAGAGCTCCGCAGCCGGGCTTCGGCTCATGCGCTTTTGGACCTTCCTGAAGGCGCAGGAGGCCGCGACGCCCGCGTCGCGCTCCGAAAGTTGGTTCGTGATCTGCACCCCGACCGCTTCGGCGACGGCACGCCACCGGCACTTCGGCAAGCGTCTGGGGAGATCACGACCGCCTTGGTCAATGCCGAGGCCCAGATCGCTGCCGGACGCTTCAAATAGTCCGCAACCGGACTCTTACTCGATGCGCCGGTGAATGTGGAGCGTGTCGGCCTGCCGCAAGCCGGTGCCGTCGATCGCCGCGCGCCGTTCGAAGACCGAGCGCACTCCATCGCCGTCGAGATCCCCTTCGGCTCGAAAGGAGACCGAGCCCCCATCGCCGTCGGCGACGAGATCGCAGCCGTGCCGGCTCGGCAAGAAGCTGTAGCTGTAGCGCACCGGGCGGTCCGGTTGAAAGCCAAGCGCTTGCCAATTTTCGTGGCCGCTGTGCTCTTCGGCCGCGAAGTCGACCGTTGCGGAGTCGACCGTCGGCTCCGCGGGGGTCGGCCCCGCGCCTTGCGGAAGACAAAATCGCTTTCCGTTGGCCCACGACGTTGCGTAGTAGGCAGCGGCGCGGTCGCTCATCTCCTGTAGAAGCTCGGAGGCCTCGCTGATCTTGTTGATGCGCACCCGGCGAACGAACGTCGGAACGAACACCGCCAGCACGATGCCGATGATGCACAGCACCAGCCCCACTTCGATCAGGCTCAATCTCGGTCGACCGCGACTCAAAGCTGCCAGACTCTGCGAGCCGCCCGCCGTTTTGGCAAGAGCCTAGCTCGGGTCTTCGAGGCCGACGATGGCTTCGATGGGGTCCGCGACGAAGAAATAGAGGGTCGACGGCATGTACGGAAATTCCTCCTCGCGCCGCTTCTCGAACTCCTCGTTGGTGCTTCGAAACGCTTCGGCATAGGCCTCGTCGCGCAGCTGAGTGAGCCGCATCTCGATTTGAGCCTTCACCTTCGGGTCGCGAATCATCGCGTACATCTCCTCGAGGTGCCGGAGCTCTCGATCGGTCTGTCCGAGCTTTCGAAGCGAGGTTGCGTTCGTCATCACGAGCCACGGCGGGCCTCCGCCGAGGCGCGCGGCGGCGATCATGTGCTCGTTGCCCTCGGCCTTGAGACGCTCGCGATCCGGATCGTCTTTGGGCAGGTGCGGAAGGAGGTCATAGGTGATCGTCGCGCCTGCATCCCAGGCGAGCTCCCCATCGTTCGGAAAGCGCTCTGCGCCCCGCCGAAGCACGTCGATGGCGCGTTCCATGAACTCGGCGGAGCTGCCGGTCGGCGTGTAGACGCCCGCCATTCCGACCCAGCGGTAGACCCGTTTGAAGTCGGGGTCGAGCGTGAGCATCGCATCGCCGTAGTTGAACACGTGCTTCACCGCGCCTTTGTTTGCGAATTCGTCGCCAAAGTAGATGAGCGCGCGAAGCCAGATCAAATCGGCGAGGGCCCGCCGATGACCTAGGCTCATCACCCCCAACCACGCAGGCGGCGGGAGGTAATAGATGTCCTCGTAGGTTTGCGTTCCGAGGTACTGGTCCATCGCCCGGCCGCGAAGCGACCAAATCCCGGCGAGCACCCCCACGATCGCCACGGCGGCGACGAGTCGACCTACGACCTTCACGCGACCAGTATATCGCAAACCCGCACCGTTCTCGCTTAAACGGAAAAGGCCGCGGCAAATGCCGCAGCCTTTCCAGTTTTCATCCGAACGAGATTACTCGAGCGGGCTGAGCTGCTGGATGCCTGGTGCGCGGTAGAGCACGTTGTCGTCGTTCGAGCCCGCTTCGAGCAAGAAGGTCGAGTAGGTCGTGTCCCCGTCCAGGTCGCCCTGGGCCCGGAACGTGTAGAGCGTCTGGTCGTTGGCCGGGTTTCCGCAAGCGCTGACCGCCGGAAGGGCCGTCATGCTGTAGGCGAAGTAGAGGCCGTCGGCCGGTGCGAAGTTCATCGCTGAGTACTCGGCGGCGTTGGTCTCCGCGTCCCACTGGATGATGCGCTTCGCGTCGGTCGGCAGATTGTCCGGCGTGGTGGTGCTGATGGTGCAGTGCGAGGTGGCGGCCACGACGGCGCCCACGGCGGGCACGCCACCGGTCCAGTTCTCCTGCTCGTAGTATGCGGCAGCGCCCTGGAACATCGTCTTGAGGTTCGAGCTGGCTTCTGCAGTCTTCGAACGCTTGACGTAGTTGATGAATGCCGGAATCGCGATCGCGGCGAGAATGCCGATGATGGCAACGACGATCATCAGCTCGATGAGGGTGAAGCCCTCTTTCTTCGACAGTAGCTTGTTCATATTCAGTTCCTTTTCCCCCGGGCTCCGTGCCCGCATCATTTTGAGTTGCTCCAAGACGTTGCAACTGTCGTGCCGAGTCTCCTAGTCCCTCCGCTCAAGCCGAAATTACTGGCAAATCCGGGTCTCGTAAGGATTGGGAAGGGCGCCGAGAGACAGATCTCGTCACCCGGAGGTGACGGGAATTGTCACTTCCAGCCGCCACTTCCGCTGGCACTGTTATAGATGTGATTCGCTTGGGAGTAGATCTCGAGGTAGAACGTATCGAGATCGGCGTTCAGATCGCCCTCGGCCCGAGCCGCGAACCAATGGTCGTTGTCGTCGAGACCGGTATCGGCAGGTGGGGAGTCTACTCCTGCGATGCCAGCGATGGTGGCGTAGCGGAACCGGATCGGCGCGTTCGGAGAAGCGCCGAGCTGCCGCCAGAGGTCGGTGCTCTCCCAGACCACCGGGTCTTCACCCGGAATCGCGGCCGGGTTCCAGCTGCCCCAGGCTTTGCCATCGACGGCGCAGTACTGGCCGAATTCGTTGCGGTAGGACTCCTGACGCTGCTTGATCTTCCCGAGGAAGTTCGTGGCCTCGGTCACGCGTGCCTTGTAGATGTACGACGTGAAGGTTGGAATCGCCAGGGTGGCTAACACACCGATAATCACCACGGTGATCATCAGCTCAGTGATGGTGTAGCCTTGGTTCTTGTTCATTCCCATCCCCCCGTGCCCGCAGCGCTGTTGAACATGTTGCGGGACTGCGAATAGACCTCGAGAATGAACGTATTTCCGTCGTCATCGAGGTCGCCTTCGGCCTGCGCGGCATACCAAAAATTTCTCTGCGTCTCGAGGTTGGTGCTCGCGGGCGCGCCCTCTCCCGGGAAGCCGGCGATGGTCGCGTAGCGAAAGCGCACAAACCCTGGCGAGCGAAGCCCGAGCTCTTCCCAGGCCGGCGAGCTTGGCCAACCCACCGGCTGAGACCCCGGCACCGCTGAGGGCGTGTATGTGCCCCAGGTGTTTCCGCTCACCGCCGCATAGTTGCCAAAGCGGCTGCGGTAGGCTTCCTGCCGGGTCTTGATTTCGTTCAGGACCGTCACCGCCTCGGTTACGCGGCCACGGTAGACGTATCCCTTGAACGACGGTATTGCGACGGCGGCGAGGATGCCGACGATCGCAACGCCGACCATTAGCTCAATCAGTGTGAAGCCAGAGCTTCGTGGGTGACGCGACAAGGAAGACCCTCCAGCGGACAGTATATCAATCGCCTGTCGCATCGCCCACTTCGGGCGATATGTGTTTTGCCAAACGATATCGAAACTGCCGGAAGCTCATGCCAAGCAATTCTGCCGCCTTCGTCCGGACCCCTCCGGCCTGGTCGAGCGCGCGAATCAAGAGCTCCTTTTCGACCTGGCTGAGGTACTCGTCGAGATCGAAGCGGCCCTCGGGGATTCGGGGCACGTTTCCGGCCTTTTTCGAGGGATGAGTGTCCCCCAGGTCCTCTCGTTCGACGGTCGTGCCGAGCGCCAGCGTCACGCCGCGCTCGACCATGTTTTCGAGCTCGCGCACGTTGCCCGCAAACGACTGCTGCGCCATCCAGCGCATCGCTTCGGGCGAAAACTCCAAGCGGCGTCCCTGCAAGGCTGCGTGCTTTTGGAGGAAGTAGCCGGCGAGCACCGGGATGTCCTCGGCCCGATCGCGAAGCGGCGGCACCTCGACGCGAATGACGTTCAGGCGATAGAAGAGATCTTCGCGAAAGGTGCCTGTCTCCACCTCCGATTCGACGTCGCGGTTCGTCGCCGCGACGACTCGAACGTCCACTTCGACCTCGCTGTTTCCGCCGACGGGGCGCACGTTTCGATCCTGCAGAACACGCAGCAGCTTCACCTGCAGCGCCGGCGGTAGCTCACCGACCTCGTCGAGAAACAGGGTCCCGCCATCGGCTGCCCGAAACAGGCCTTCCTTGGCAGACGTCGCGCCAGTGAACGCGCCCTTCATGTGACCGAACAGCTCGCTCTCGATGAGGTTCTCGGGGATCGCCCCACAGTTCAAAACGACGAAGGGCTGCTCCGCGCGTGGGCTCTGAAAATGAAGCGCCCGAGCGACCATTTCTTTCCCGGTGCCGCTTTCGCCGGTGATCAAGACACTGGTGGTGGAGCCGGCGAGCCGCTTGATCAGATCCCGAAGCCGGTCCATCGCCTCGCTCTTGCCGATGAGCTGACCTTCGGTCCAGCGCGACTTGACCTGCTCACGCAGGGATTGGTTTTCGGCCACGATGGCCCGTTTTTCGAGGGCCTTCTCGAGCGTGGCCAGGAGCTCGTGGTTCCTGAATGGCTTCTGAACGTAATCGTAAGCGCCCTTGCGCATCGCCTCGACGGCCTGTTCGGTCGTCGCGTAGGCCGTGATCATCAAAGTCTGGGTGTCGGCCGATCGCGCGCGAACCGCATCGAGCACGTCCATGCCCGTGCCGTCGGGCATCACCAGGTCGGTGATGACGACATCGTAGGGGTCGGCGCTTCCGAGCTTGTCGCGCGCCGCGTGCACGCCATCGGCCACGTCGACGCGATAGCCTTCGCGCCGCAGCAAGATCTGCAGCATCTCGCGCAAGCTGGCTTCGTCGTCACAGACAAGAATGCGTGCGGACACGATCCCCAAACCCCCAACTACACCTTACGTCAAATCCCGCGATCGGCTAACTAAACCCCGCGCGCTGACCCCTGCCACCGCTGGGCGGCCGAACGCAAAGCCCGTGTAGGCTGCTGTACTCCACGAAGTAGACGGTGTGATGCTCGCGGGAAGTCGCCTCACAGAATGCGGCCTGGAGCCTGACCGCGGCGACCTCGGACACCTCCATCGCCTGGCCCGGGTCGCCGATGTACACCGAGAGGCTGTAGCCGTCTGCGATGGTGTACGCATCGCCCTCACGCTCCACCCCGGGTGCTGCTTCGAGCATCGCTTCGAACGTTGGTCGTTCCATGCGATGCAGCTTTGATGCGAGCGGCCGGCTGGTCAAGGCTTGGGGTTCGGGGTAGGTCGCTGAGGTGGCGAAGGACGAGGACGAGCTCTGGCAAAGTGAGGTCCTAGTCAGCGATTCGATTGGCCGTCTGATCGAGTTCTGGGGGTTCAAGCGAAACATGGGGCGCCTCTGGGCGATTCTGTACTTGTCCGACCGTCCGCTCAGCGCCCCCGAAATGCAAGATCGGCTTCAGCTCAGCAGCGGCGCCG
>CAMYMX010000104.1 GCA_947259605.1 uncultured Polyangiaceae bacterium
GGACCTGTGTCGGCGCCTCCGCGGGCTGGTGCTCCAGCAGGGAGCCAATGACATCCCGAGCCTGGACATTGGCGTCCTCGATCCGCACGGTGACCGGATCGTTCATCGTGAAGATCTTCGCGGTCCTCGCGCCGATCAAGCGAATGCCCAGGTCGTCTGGCTCGTAGCGATCTTCGAGCTGCTCGAATGGCAGCAGGACGCTCACGAAAGGATCTGCGAGCTGAATGTAGATGCCAAAGGGTGCAAAGCCCGAGATTCGCCCCTCGAACTCGTCTCCGATGTGCTTCTGCATGTAGATGGTCCGGTAGACGTCCATGACGTCGCGTTCGACGATCATCGCGCGGCGCTCGGACTCACTTGCCTGTGCTGCGAATCGCTGCAGCCGCGGCCGCAGCGAAGCCGAGTCGAGGCTTTCGTTCCGAATCATGCTCCGAAGGACGCGATGGACCAGTAAGTCCGGATATCGTCGGATCGGAGACGTGAAGTGCAGATAGTCCTTCGCCGCGAGCGCGAAGTGACCCGTGGTCGGGTCGGTGTCGTAAATCGCTTGCTGCATGGCGCGCAAGAGCAGGTATCGGAGCAGCGAGGCTTCGTCCGTGCCTTCGATTCGACGAAGGAACTGGCTGAGCTGCTTTGGAGTCGATGCAGCCTCTTCTTCGAGCTCGTAGCCGAAGGACTTCGCGACCTGGCAGAACATCGAGATCCGCTCCGGGTCGGGCTTGCCATGGACTCGAAACACGCCGGGCGCAGCGTGCCGCTTGATGTGCGCAGCAACGGTTTCGTTGGTCACCAGCATCATGTCCTCGACGATGCGGTACGCTTGTCGAATGCCTGGGTCTTTGCGGGACTGGACGATTTCCTTGGGCTCTCCGTGCTCGTCCAGGACGATCTTCCCCTCCGGAAGGTCGAAATCGAGCGAGCCGCGTTTCTGTCGGCGAGCTCGAAGCCGCTGCGAAAGATCGAGGAGGATTTGGAGGGTCTCGACCCGCTTTTCGGCCGAGGGCTGATGCGGGCCCTTGTCGGTGAGCCGGAGCGCGCGAGCCACGCCCTCGTAGTAGAGCTTCCCGTGCGAGCGCATCACCGCTTCGAAGATGCGATGGGAGCCCACATGCCCCTTCTCGTCGATGTGCATTTCGACCGCCATACAGAGGCGGTCGCGGTTTGGCACGAGCGACGCAAGATTGGTCGAGAGCTCGGGTGGCAGCATTGGGATCGCGCGGTCCGGCAGATAGACGCTCGTGCCTCGGCTGATCGCTTCGCGGTCCATCGGGCTGCCTTCGATGACGTAGTGAGATACGTCTGCGATCGCGACGATGAGACGGAAGCCGTCTCGTGTGCGCTCGACCCAGATCGCGTCGTCGTGGTCGCGCGCGGTTTCCGGGTCGATCGTGACGAGATCGACGTCTCGCAGGTCCTCGCGATTCTTCAGCACTTCGCGGTCCACGCGGGCGGGGAGGGCGGCGGCCTCTAGCTCGACGTCGTCCGGGAAGACCTCCCGGATCCCGTCGCGGATCTTGATCTTCTCCACCTCGGTCCGTGCGACCCCTTGAGCGCCAAGCACTTCGACGATGCCCACCTCGGGACGGTCCTCGCTCCGCTGTGGAAACGTGACGATCTCGGCGAGGATGACGTCTCCCTTTCGGACGGACTTCGGGACCTTGCCTACCACGCGCATGGGCGAGCGCAGCCGCTCGTCGTCGGGCTCGAAGCTCATCCCCCGGCCGCGCGGGTGCAGCATTCCGGTCACGTTCTTCAGTCGCCGCTCGACGATGCCGACGATGAGACCTTCTCGGCCTTTCGACGAAGGGCGGGCCCTGAGCTGGACCGTGTCCCCATGGAGGGATGGCCCCACCGCATCGGGCGGAATGAAGACGTCGGAGCCTCCGTCGTACACGTTGACGAAGCCATACCCTTGGCGCGTCATCGTCAGCTTGCCCTCGATCACGGGAGTCAGCGGTGCGGCAAGCTGCTGCCGCTCCTCGGCCTTGCGGCCGCGACCTCGTGTGGTCTTCGATTGCTCGCGACCTCGCTTCTTGTTCTTGTCGACAGCCAGCGCACGAAAGCGCAAGCCCGGCATCTCGGTCACGAGGTTCTCGTCTTCGAGCAACAAAAGGCGCCGGACGATCTCGTCTTTGGCGCTGCGCGGAACATTGAGCCTTCCGCAGAGCTCTCCAACGTGCATCGCACGGGGAGCGTTTGCCTGCAGAACCTGCAGGATTTCGTTCTTCTCAGGAATTTCTTCGTTCATCATTTCTATCGCAGGGCGTGAACCCCGCCGTCATCCGATCCGAAATACAGTGTGCCGTCGGATCCGATCTCCACCGTCGAGTCGACGTCCTGGCCGACGTTGTATCGCCAGAGCACAGAACCGCTGGGGTCGATGCAGTAGAGAAAATTGTCTTGGGAGCCCACGTAGATGCGACCATCCGCATCGATTCGGGCTGAGGCACGTACTCGACCTCCGGTCGCGACCTTCCAGCGAAGCGCGCCCGAGGGGCTTATGGCATAGACGTTACCGTCGTACGAGCCGACGACGATCGTGCCGTCTCGAGCGATCGCCGGGGTTGCTCGAACCTCGTCGCCGGTCTTGAATTTCCAGCGCACGGCGCCCGTCTCGTCGACTTGAACGATTTCCCCGCGACCCGTGCCCGTGTAGATGTGCCCCTCGTCATCGACCGACGCTGAGCCCTCGATGGCGCCGCCGAGCTGTACCGACCAGGCGAGCGACCCGTCGAGCCGAAGCGCGATCAGCGAACCTTCCGTCGTGCCGATGATGACCAGGCGCGCCGGGTGAATCACCGGGGCGCTCCGAACGTGGTCGGCCGTGGGTTTATGCCAGTGCAGCCGGCCGAGAAGATCGACGGCATAGGCGCCGTTGGCCACGACGTAGACTCGTCCGTCGGGGCCCAAAGTGGCCGATGCATCCACGACGTCGTGAAGGGGAAGCTTCCAGCGGGGCTGTCCTTGGAGCGAAAGCGACACGAGCTCTCGCTGGTGTGTTCCAAAAATGATCGACGAGCCCGCCACGAGCGCGCTCGGGTAGATTTTTTGCCCCGCCGCGTACCGCCACTTGAGCGTGCCGTCGGCATTCAACGCGACGAACTGCCCATCGAGCGAACCGATGTAGACGGTGCCGTCATTTCCCGCGACAGGTGATGCAAATACGCGGGCGCTGGTTTGGTAGGTCCATGCCGGTGAGGGCCTGTCTGACGGGCCGCGGTTCTCGCTTCGACCGGTGTGCGCCGCGTCTCCCATGAAGCCGTTGGCGCTTCGAGAGGACCCGCCGGATTCAGCGACGTCTGGTCCGAGAACGGGTGTCGCGAGCTCCGCGAGGACCTCTTCGACGAAGCGGCACTTCCCTTCGTGGCAGATTCGTCCTGCCCGGCACTCCGCGTCGGACATGCAGGGCGTAGACGGACGCGAACGGGCACCGCTACAGGCGGCGACCATCAACAGCAAGACCAGTGCCAACAGGAGTTGTGGACTGCAGCGCAATGCGCAGGGACTATACCATCGCGGATCCATCGTCACAGTCGCGGCTCGCTACCAGCTCAGAAGCCGAATCTCACTTCCTTTTTGTAGGGCGATCTTCCGACCGTCGGGGCTGATGGCAATGCTGCGGAGGTTGCCGGGAACTTTTTCCCAGTCTGCTGGCCGCAGCCAGAGCCCCGCACCGCCGTCGCGCCAGTCGCGAACGACGACGCCCTCCGGGTGCGGAATCACATAGCGTGCACCGTCCGCGGTAATGCGGGCGCCGCGAATTGGGGCGGGTAATGGGCTCGTCGTGCCCAGGTCGATGGGCCGACCCGCCGGCTTCGCGAATTGATTGAGTGGCACCACCCGAAGCAAGTCGCCCGATGCGGCAACGAGCCCCTGCGGCGCCCAGCCGAGCACCGCCCACTCGAAGACCGTCGCGGGTCGATCGATGGGAGTCCTGCACGGCGCCTTGCTCGAACGCCTCTCGATCGGCGCTCGATGGCTTTGCCGGCCCCGGATTGGACCGATCTCCGCTTCGAAGCCCGCGCAGGTCGCACGCACCGACCGGACGGCGAAGCGACCACTCGGATCACGAATCGCGGGAACGAGCTCGGCTTCGGAGAGTTGCGTCTTGACTCCCGAGCTGAGCCGGACTTGGCGAGGTGCTCGCCCATCGATCACAAGCGTATCGGCGTCTCGGAAGTAGAGCGAAGCCTGGCCGCCCTCGCTGTCGATCGCGCGCCAGGTGACGACCGCATTGGCTTTCGTTCTCCGCCAAGCGGCTTGAACGAGGTTCCGCTCCTCTGGGCTCGGTTGAAGCGCCGGATTCTGCCACCAGCGCTGCAACTCTAGCGCTCGGATGAAGCTTCCTCGCCGAATCGAAGCGGATATCGCGACCGAAGCAGCGCGTGCCGTCGCTGGCGATTGCTGACATTGCAAGCCCTGGGTTCCTGACAGCCCGACTCGGGCTGCGCCGCTTTCGCGGCAAAGTGCGACAAACGCATCGAGAACGGCAAGTGCGCCGGTGTTGGCGCTCGCGGGGTTCGTGCTGAGCGATTCCCAGGCAGCGTCCGCAAGCGCTTGCAGGCTTGCCTCGGGCTGTGAAACATCTCTCGCGAAGCCGCCCGGCCTGTCCAGCCATGCCAAGGGGACCTCCGTCTTGCCGATGCGCAGGCTGGCAACCACGTCTTCGTAGCCGTCCGCGTCGCGGTCTTCCACGGCGAGCTCGATCGTAATGTCCGCGCTCGATTGCTCATTCGGCGGCAGGACGGTGATCCGTTCTCGCACGCGCGGCTGGGCCTCGGTTGTGACGAGCCACAAGGTGGTTCGATTTCCCGTCTCGCAGCGGTGCTCGACGCGAACAGCAAGCAAAGAGTGCGAAAGCTGACGGATACTCGCGGTTGGTTCGACGCAATGACCAGGCACGAGGAAGGAATCGATGGCTCGTGAGGAGACGTCGAGGCCGCGAGGGTAGGCGGCCTGGAGACGAATCTCTTGTGGATCCGCCGACACTACGACGGCATCGATCGGCTCTTTTCCGTCGAGATTCAATTGCAGCGCGGCCAAGGCATAGCCCAGTTTGAGAACCAGCGTGGACTCGGCGACGCGAACCTCCACCTGGCCGGGTCCGTAGCTTTCGCCAACGGGGAGCTCCGACGCTCCCTCCTCCACTTCGGCCGCGGTTTCACCGGAATCTTGGCCTGCGTCACGCAGGCCGAAGGGAACCTGCTTGCGGCCGGAGCAACCCCACACGAGACCCCCGGCCACGAACATGAGCAGGACGGCAGCCCGGCGCTGCGATCGGCACAGCTTCATGCGCACGGATTAGCACGCGCCTCCGGACGAAGCCTCAAAAGCGTCACTCGGGCCCCGGTACACAAATCGCGTCGTTTTCGTCGACGGGGCACGAGTCGAGATCGGCTCCACAGAGGGCCGTCGCCCCGAGACAGCGGAAACCTTGCTGACAGTCCTCGTCGAAGAAGCAGGGGTCAAAACAGACCAAGGTGTCGTCAATACCGCCGGCAACGCTGGATGGGTAGCAACTCCCAAGGAGACCAACATAGGCTCGCGGGCAGTCCGCGGAGACGGAGCCTTCGGCCGCACAGGTCAAGGTGCAGATGGAATTGACGTAATCGAAGCCGCCAAACTCCACGATGAGCTCTTCGCAAAGCGTCGCGGTCTCGACACAGTCGTCGACAGTGAAGCAAGCGTCGTAGACGGGTGTGAGGAATTCGCTCCGAGCAGGGCTCCCGCAGCCGAGCAATGCTGCGAACATCAGTACGGGGATAGACGGCACCGGCATGATCGCGGTTCGAGCCATTGCGCTAGTTTAGCCAGCGCGGCTCGTCGGTGCGACCACCCCGCACCACACCCAGGGAGCCCTTCTTTTTTCGACGTTTCGGCCGACGCCGCCGACTGCTTGGAGGCCTCCGTAGCCACTCGATGAAGGCCATGCCTCCGCCAATGGCGCCGATGTCGGCCGCGAGCGCCACCGCGTCGCCGGAGGTGATGAACATCAAAACGCTCAACGCGAGCACCAAATAGATGATGTGCACGGGCTTCATGTCGACGACGCCGAACAAGCTCATGCGCCCCTGTCCGCGGTACGACCAGGCGAAGGCCGCAATTGACCCCAGGAGCATGGCCTGCGCCCCGTACAATGCCGATGGATTGGGAACCAGCAGCCCGACGATGAGCGCGAAGATGGCGGATGAAAGCACTGCGACGCCGCAAAGCTGAATGGTGCGCTTCTCACCGAAGCGCTGCTCGAAAGGAGCAAGCATCCACCAGAGAAACACCAGCATGATCAGCATGGAAAACACGGCCTGCGGACCGGTCGGAAAGGCCAAAACATGGGTGCCGAGCTGCCAGAGCGTCGCGACTCCTGGCCGCGCCGTATCGAGCGCGAGAAACGCGAACACGGGCACGCCGGCCCAGTTCTGAAGTAGGATCTGAAAAATCCACGCGCCAAACAACGCGATCAGGAGCTTTTTTACGAACGGGGTGAGTGGCGGAAAGCGGAACACGTGGTTGGTATGGCTATCCTAGGGTTCGTTTGCAAGGGATCAAGGCGCTGGGCATTCCACGCCGGCATCCAGTGTTCGAAAATCCACCGTGCCCACATCGAGGATCAGGTCGGTGCCACCATCGATGGTCGTGATCGGCGTGATTTGGATCGGTGAGCAGTCAACGACGAATTTCAGGCTCGTGGTCGCACGCCAGCGCGACTTGTACTCCTGCGGGAGCGTGTCAGGCGGTTGTCCAAGAATCTTGCCCGTGCCTCCGCAGCGGTTGCGCGTCACCAGGATGGTGTCGAGGTACGCCTCCCCGTCGATGACCACCGCGTTGGAATCGCTCAATGCATCACATCGCAGGGTGAACTCCGGCGCCGCCCAGAACTGGCGCTCCAGATCGTCGATGATCGCGAGCTCGACCAAGGCGATGTTGCCGCATGTCTCGGCGGTCGGGTTCTGTCCGTCGACGAGCCAGCGTCCGCGGACGTGCACATCGCAGCCCGACGGATTGAAGCGCACATCGTCGACGCAGCCGACGAGTAGCGTGCCACCCATCACCGCCAGCAGGAGCACGAGCGTTGAAACCCTCATCTGCCGGTAGCCTATCGCGCCCGAAAATGCAGTCAATTCGAGAGTTGACAGCACGCTTTCCATGCTTAGTTTGCAGCCATCGTTGGAAGATGGCTGAGGCGCGATGGTGGCGTCCCGGCTTGATCCGACCGTTACCGGGCCTGCGAACGCAGGTTGACGGAGGAGTACATCATGCTGGTTCGTTGGGATCCATTTGAAGAGATGAATCGCCTCCAGGACCGCTTTCTGAGCGGTCGGGGGCTTGCAAAGCAAGCGTTTCAAGTCGCGGTGGACATCCGCGAAGAGGACGACGCCTTTTACGTAGACGCTGAGGTTCCGGGCCTGGCCGCAGATGAGGTCAAGGTCGACGTCGAGAAGAACGTTCTCACGCTCAGCGGCGAACGCAAAGTCGAGAAGGACGAGACCGAGGGCAGCTATCGGCGCGTCGAGCGACAGTACGGCAGCTTCACCCGGTCGTTCAGCCTTCCCGAAACGGTTGACGCCGACGACATCAGCGCCGACCTGAAGGACGGGGTGCTCGAGCTCCGGCTTCCCAAAAAGGAAGCGCCGACGCCGCGGAAGATTTCGGTCAAGGCGTCGAAGTAACGCTTGCACGGGTACACAAAACGGCCTCGTCCCAGGACGGGGCCGTTTTCAATTGCTGCGTTGCCCTTCGGGCTTGCGCTGCCGCGGGTGTGTTGGGGGTGCCGCTGTCAGTGTCAGTGCCAGTGTCGGCGTGTCGAAGAGACACTGCCGAGCGGGTACCCCGCGACCGAGCACGCCCGTCCCGAGTCGTTCTCCGATCGTATGGTTGACCGCCCGCTAGTGAAAAACCTCGTCGACCAGCAGCCGTTGTTCGAGCTTGTGCGAGGCGCCCGAACCCGTTGCGGGGCTCGCGCTTTCCGGTCGGGCGATGCACCGCAAAGGTTGCTCGGAGCCGAGAATCTCCGGAAGCCGTGCACGCATGAAGTACCAGGCACCCATGTTCCAAGGTTCCTCTTGGACCCAGACCAAATCGACGTCTTTCGGGTACGGGGCCAGGAGCGTTTGGAGCTCGCTTGCTCGGAGCGGATAGAGCTGCTCGACGCGTATGATTCCGATGTCGTCGGCTTTGGTTTGCTCTCGGCGCTCGAGAAGGTCGTAGTAGATCTTCCCGGTGCAGAGCGCGAGGCGCCGAACCTTGCTCGGCTCGACGGCAGGGTCGTCGGGTATGATTCGCTGGAAAGACCCTTCGGCGAGCTCGTCCAGCGTGCTGACGGCGCGGCGGTGTCGCAGCAGGCTCTTTGGGCTCATGACGATCAAAGGCTTGCGCCAAGGCCGAAGGACCTGGCGCCGAAGGCAGTGAAAGAGCTGCGCCGGGGTCGTGAGGTTGACGACCTGCATGTTGTCTTCGGCGCAGAGCAAGAGGAAGCGCTCGAGCCTCGCGCTCGAGTGCTCGGGCCCCTGGCCCTCCATGCCGTGCGGGAGCAGCATGACTAGTCCGCTCAGGCGCTGCCATTTGTCTTCCGAAGAGGAGATGAACTGGTCGATGATCACCTGGGCGACGTTGACGAAGTCGCCAAACTGCGCCTCCCAACAAACCAAGGCGTCCGGTGAGTCGAGCGAGTACCCCCATTCGAAGCCCAGAACCCCCACCTCCGAAAGCGGGCTGTCATGGATCTCCAAGTGTGCTTGGTCGGCGCTCAGGTGCCCGAGTCGAGTGTACCTGCGGCCT
>CAMYMX010000105.1 GCA_947259605.1 uncultured Polyangiaceae bacterium
GATTTGCAGAGAGAGGGGCGTATGCCCATCGTGCCAGCGCTCGATGAACTCCTGGGTCGAGACTCCCGCTTTCTTCTGGAGCATCGTGAGCAGGATCGGCGACGGCGTCGGCTCGCCGTCACTCCAGTCTCTTTCGTAGTTGACCGGATAAGCCTCTTCCACCGCGTATCCCGAAACCGAGCTCGCGGCGTCTCGTAACGCATCGGTAAACTGCGACGGGTCGTCCGAGCCGCTGTACACGTTGAAGATCGCGATCGGCTGATCCTTGAATGGAAACAGGCTCAGCTTCGGCGGCGGCGCCTCCGTGACCGTGAGCTGCAGCTTCGACGGTCCGAGATCCAGCAGCCGCTGGCCGAGATCCCGGCGCATGCGCGTTGCCCAGACCTCATGGCTCTCCCCGTTGCCACGCAACACGTACATCCATTTTCTGGAGCTCATCTAGGCGGTTCTAGTCTCCGGTCCGATCCGGGGCAATCCTTTACGCCTTTGGGCGGGTCATAAGGTGGGCTTGAGCCGCACGCCGTCCACCAGTAGCCTCGACGCCGGAGGAGTGATGAATCGCACTTGGCTCATTCTCGTAACGGCACTTTCGATCTCGGCCTGCAGCGAGTCCGGCACCGCCGCAATCGCGTACCCACTGCTCGACTGCGACCCGCTGGTCCCCGAGTTTTGCGGCTACCCGTTCCCGTCAAACGTCTACACCATCGCGGACGCCACGACGGCGACCGGCCGGCGCGTCCGCTTCGGCGAAGAAATGCTCCGGGGCAACGATTCGAAGCCTTGGGACTACAGCGACGGCTTCTCGGCCGGCACGCCAATTCTGACGTTCATACCCGCCGCAACCGGAGAGGTGTTTGGCGGCGCCAGCGATATCGAGCAGTCACTCTCCACCTCGTCTCCGACTATCGTCCTCGATGCGGAAACCGGCGAGCTCGTACCTCACTTCGCGGAGATCGATGCACAAGCCAGAACTTTCGACGAGCGGTCGATCATCATCAGGCCGGTGGTCCGACTTCGGGACGATGCACGCTACATCGTCGCCATCCGGGGAGTCACCGATGTGAACGGGGACATCTTGGCGGCGGCCACGCCCGCCTTCCGCGCGCTTCGCGATCGCACCGATAGCGAAGACGAATCGGTCGAGGCGCGGCGGACGCTCTATGAAGATGTCTTTCAGAGGCTCGAAGGCAAGGGCTGGGAGCGAGGCGGGATTCAAGTTGCTTGGGATTTCAACACGGCGAGCGACGAGAACAACACGCGTTGGCTTCTACACATGCGGGACACTGCGTTCGATCTGATCGAGGCGGACGGCGGCTTCAAGTACACGATCGAGAGCATCGAGTCGGATACCGACGAGGGCGCTATCGACCCGATTAACACTGCGTTTCGCATCTTCGGTACGTTCAAGGTTCCATTGTTCATGACGACCGAGGAGCCTGGAGCGCTCCTCCTGTTGGACGATGACGACATGCCGATGGTGAATTCCGAGATGCCGTGGACCGAGGTTCCGTTCGAGGTGCTCATTCCCCAGAGCGCGAAGGACAGCCCGGCGCCGATCATCGAGTACGGGCACGGCCTCTTTGGCAACAAAGAGCAGATCGAGTCGAGCCATTTCCGCTCCTTCATGAACGAGTACAACTACATCTTCGTCGGCACCGACTTGCACGGGATGTCGGGCCCGGACGTGGATGCCGTGATCGCTGCGCTCGGCAGCGGCAAGTTCTCCGACGTCCAAACGCTGTGGGACCGGCTCCATCAGGGCTTCCTGAACCACTTGGTTCTGTTGCGAATGATGAAGAGGGCGTTCTCACAGGATCCGATGGTGGGTCAGTATGTCAAAGGCGACGAAGCCTACTACCACGGCATCAGCCAGG
The DNA here is from genome assembly GCA_947259605.1 of uncultured Polyangiaceae bacterium. GTDB lineage: Bacteria > Myxococcota_A > Polyangia > Polyangiales > Houyiibacteriaceae > SG8-38. Next base: position 1,875 of record CAMYMX010000105.1, read on the forward strand.
GCGGAATCATGGGTTCCGTCATTCTCGCGACTACGGAGGACGTCGACCGAGGCGCGCTCGGGGTGATGGGGATGCCCTACAGCTTGTTGGTGTTCCGAAGCGTCGACTTCGATCAGTTCTTGACACTCATCCGCCTGTTCTACCCGGACCGACGGACGAATCAGTTGTTGCTCGGCATGGGGCAGATGCCCTGGGACCGCGTCGAGCCCATGGGTTGGGCGCATCACGTCACGAAAAACGCGGTCGGCGGCGCAAACCCCAAAGAGGTGCTGATGCGGGCCGCCATCGCAGACCATCAGGTGACGACTCTCGGCGCGCATATTCTCGCCAGGGCGTTGGGAGCGCCATTGCTCGATTCGGGTCTGCAGGATGCCGGGATTCGTGACGACATCTGGGGACTCGACAAAGTCGAATCGACCGCAAGTGGCAGCTTCTACATCGAGCTCGACTTCGGCTTGCCAGGCGAGCCCGCGTGCAACGTGCCGATGCCGCTCTGCGATGATCCGCATGAGTATCCGCGCCGGCGTCAATCTTCTAGGATCCAGCTCGACGAGTTCCTGCAAGACGGAACCGGCACCAATCACTGCGACCCGGATGACGGCGACCCCAGCCCGTCCGAGCCGCCAAAGGGCCTCTGCAGCTACCCGTCGCTGAGCGGCTGTAACGGCGAAACCGAAGAAGACACGCAAGCACTTTGCACCGCTAACCTAACGCTCTAGACACGAGGTATGCACCCCCGAAAGAGAACATGGCTCGCCATCAACGCCGTTGGTGGTGTGGCCGTCCTCGGCAGCTACGTTCACGGGATCATGACCCACCCGGAGACGCGAAATGCGCTCTGGGGCACGATTCCCGAAGAGCTGCAGGCCGTCTACGGCGTCACCATGTGGCTGGCCGCGGGCGGCTACTTCTTTTTCTCGTACTACTTCGTGGTGCGCACCGACGCGGAGCAGGTGCGATTCGGTCGGTTCGGCTTCGGGCTGATCAATGCCCTCTACGCGCTGATCATGGTCACATCCGCGCTCTGGATGCCGCTGACCTTTGCCTATCTCGAAAACCCCACGCCTGGAGCCTGGCTCCTGGTGCGGGCGGACTTGCTGCTGGTCGCCGTCGGGACGATCGGTTTGACCATCGCGCTCTTCACGATGAAGCCGCGGGCCGAAGGCTTGGCGGCCGTGCTGGCGCTCCTCGGGCTTCTTCTCTTCGCCGTTCAGACCGCGTTCCTCGACCCGATCGTCTGGCCGCAGTTTTTTTAACTCGACTGCGCCTTCTTCGGGAACCAGGGCACGAGCCCGCTCACTCGCTTCATGTGCTCTGCGTACTCGGGTCGCCGTTCGCAGCTGCGTCGATCCATCCACGGGATCGACACGCCCAGGAACATGCCCGTCATCATGAGCGGCCCTGCGATCGTCCACAGGAAGCTTCGGTCCGCTGCGAGCCCGAAGACGTAGAGCCCCCACCAAAACGTGAGCTCACCGAAATAGTTCGGGTGGCGCGAGTACTTCCAAAGCCCGGCCTTGATGATCTCGCCCGGACGCTTGACCTTTGCAAAGGCCACGAGTTGCTGATCGGCCACCGTCTCGATCGTGATCGCGCCCGCGGTGATGATGAGGGCCAGAAGATCGATCCAGGAAAGGGGATCGCTGCCCTGCGTGAGCGCGACCCAAGCACCGCTCAGCCCGAACAAGACCTCGACGGTGGGGAACAGATGAATCCCGAACAGGTCGGAGAAGAACCAAACCTTGGGGGCCTTCTCTTGCATGATCAGGTAGCGCCAGTCGGTGTGATGGAGCCCGGGCCAGCTTCGCGCCCAGTTGTAGGTGAGGCGCACGCCCCACCAGGTCACCAAGAACAGGACCGCGCCCGCCCGAACCGGGTTGACCGCTTCTTCCGCGTGAAAAACCCAATAGAAAACGATGACGATGGGCGCCAGCGACCAGTATGCGTCGTACATGCTGGAGCACTTGAGCCCCCGCGAGAACGCAAAGATGACGAAGGTTGCGGCGAGATCGGCGATCGCCACGGTCCAAAAGGAGTCGAAGCCCTCCGGAACGAAGAGCAGCGAGATCCAAGCGACCGCAAAGGCCGAAAGATAGCCCGCGCCCCACCAAGCGAACGAGGCTCGACGGCTCCAGCGTGGCGCAGTCATGTGATTCGGCTCAGCTGTTCAGGTTCTCGTTCGCGAAGTCCCAGTTGACCAGCGAATCGAGGAACACTTTGATGTAGTCCGGGCGCGCGTTCCGGTAGTCGATGTAGTACGCGTGCTCCCATACATCGATCGTGAGAAGCGGCTTGGCGCTCGTGGTAATCGGGGTCTCGGCGTTAGGCGTCTTCTGGATGGCGAGCTTGTCACCCTCTGCCACGAGCCATGCCCAGCCCGAGCCGAACTGTGTCGCCGCGGCGCTCGCGAACGCTTCGCTGAACTTCTCGTAGCCGCCAAAGCTGCCATTGATGGCGTCGGCAATCGCGCCGCTCGGTGGACCGCCTCCACCGGGCTTCATGCTGCTCCAGTAGAAGCTGTGGTTCCAAACCTGAGCTGCGTTGTTGAACGTAGCCCCACCCTCACGGATGATGTCGACCAACGACTTGCTCGCGAGGTCGGTGCCCTCGATCGCGGCGTTGAGCTTCTTGACGTAGCCCGCGTGGTGCTTGCCGTAATGGTACTCGATCGTCTCGGCGCTGATGTGGGGCGCGAGAGCGTCTTGGGCCCACGGAAGGGCTGGCAGTTCGATCGCCATGTTCTCATCTCCGTACTTGGATTGGAGCCCGTACAACGGGCCTTGAGGGCACAAAGGTGGATTCCTCGTACTCGTTCATCAACCTTTTAGCGCGGCTGCGGACGATGTCCAGACTAGGCGGGCGCGAGATCAGGGGCGTCGGCGTTGTCCTCCTCCGGGCCGCTCATTTCGACGAGACCGCGCTGGCCGTCCATCACCGCCCATGACGCCCAAAGCGCTTGGTTGCCCTCGCCCTCACGGACCCCATCGAGCAGGAACCAGTCGGACTGGGCTTTCTCGATTTGGAGGTCGAGGATGAGGTACCCGCGACGTTCGTTCTCGTAGTCCCGAACGTGCGATTCACGTGCAAAAATCTCGGCGACTTCCGGAGGAATCCCGGGCGGTGAGCTGATGCCGGGCGCCACGAACTCGACGGCCACCGCAGCATCTCGCATTTGCTCCGTGTAGCTGCCGTCATCGATGGTGACGTCCATGGCCCAGGAGGAGTGAACGTCGCCAGTCAGGACCACGACGTTTGAGATCTGGTTGTCACGCACGAAGCTCATGAGATCGTTGCGTGCCTTGTACCCCTGCCACTGATCATCATTGCCGTAGGTGCCTGGGGCGAGCTTCCACAGGCTCATCAGGACCTGATTTCCGAGCACCTTCCATTTGGCGGAGCTGTTCTCGAGTTGCTCGAACAGCCATGCCTGTTGCTCGACGCCCAGGATCTGGTCCGGCAGATTGGGTTCGTCCGTAGGAAACGCAGGCGCACCAAGCTGCTCCTCGCGGCCTTCGATACGGGTGTCGAGCATGATGATCTCGGCCAGGTCTCCGTACCTCAGGTTGCGGTACAGCTTCTGGCCTGGATTGTCCCGGATCGGAATCCACTCGAAGAACGCCTGCCGTGCGGCGGCGACGCGATCGGACCAGTCGCCTTCACCCTCGGGATCGCAAGGCTGCTGGCAGTCAGGATCCGGTGACGTGTGATTCTCCGCGCCGCCCATCCACGAGTTGTTGGCGGTTTCGTGATCGTCCCAGACGACGATGAAGGGCGTTTGGCGATGGAGCTCTCGGAGATTGGGATCCCGGCGGCATTGGCTAAAGCGTTTACGATAGTCGTCGAGGGTGACCGTCTCGTGGGGCGGCTCGAGTGCGCGCAACTGCTCGGCATCATCCGGATCATTGCCGTACTCATAGTAGTAGTCGCCGAGGTGAATGATCGCGTCGAGGTCGGCCCGCTCGGCCATGTGGCGATATCCATAGAAGTATCCGAGCGCGTAGTTGGCGCAGGAACACACGCCGAAGCGGAGTTTGCTGGTCTCATTACTCTTGGGTGCGAGCCGAGTCCGCCCAAGGGGGCTCCAGCGGCCCTGCGCGGCGAAGCGATAGTAGTAGTTCCGTCCCCATACCAGACCCGGCACATCGACTTTCACGGTGAAGTCGCGCGAGGCGTCGGTCGTGAACGTGCCCTGTGCCGTGCGCTCCCGGAAATCTGCGTCGAGGGCCATTTCCCACCAGACTTCGACGGGCTCCGATCCTTCGGAAGTGACCCGGGTCCAGAGGATGACCCCCTCGGGCAGGGGATCTCCGCTGGCGACACCGTGCTCGAACAGGTTCTCCAGGCCGATCGGGCCGTCCCACTGATACTCGGGAAGCTCCGGCAGGTCGGGCAACATCATGCCCGAATCACCGCCGCTGCTGCTGCTACACGCACTGGTCAACAGCGGGGTGATGCCGGCGGCCCCCATTCCCTTGAGAATCTCTCTACGACTGAAGTGCATCCGTTCCGTCTCCTCTGCTTTGCCCTGCGCGAGTGCGGCGAGACTATTCTCGTACGTGGAAAAGTGCTACCGAGGACCACCGGGCCAAGGAGTATTCATGCCGCCCAAGCGCGCCGACCAGATCATCGATTCAACACGCCGACAATTCCTCCGCCAGGGCTTCGCGGGCCGGGATCGTCGTGGTGGGCGAGGACGGCCGTGACATGCAGGTCGTCGCGATCAGTGCGGAGGGCTCGATCGTGCCGCTGGTCCAAATCACCGGCCAGGACGGCTCGGAGATCACCGGGCCTGCGTTCGGCCCATCGCTCGAGCGCCTCTACTTCAGTTCGCAGCGTGGCGCGGAAGGCGCCGACCTTCTCGGGATGAGCGGCATCACCTACGAGGTGACGGGGCCGTTCTTCATCTAGTTTCGAGCTAGACCGTTAGGCGAAGACTCGGACGATTAAGGCGAACGTGCCCACCGCGGCGCCGGCGAAGGAAGTCGCATCGACGACCGTCGTGCCGAGGTCGCGGCGCCGCAGCCACTGCAGAATTGGCCAGATGCACGCGACGACCGCGAGCTGCCCGAGCTCCACGCCGATATTGAAGCCGAACAGCGCCTGAACGAGCTGGGCACGCGGAAGCTCCTGTTCGAGAAGCACGCCCGAAAAGCCGAGGCCGTGGACGAAGCCAAAGAGGCAAGCGATCAACCAGCGAAGACGGCCGCCGCCGCCCAAGGTTCGCAGCAGCGCGAAGTAGCACGCGGTAAACAAGGCGATCCCCCAGAACGCTGGCAGCCCTCCGAACGCCGCGCTTGCGGCAAAGAGCAGTACGGCGCCGAGGATCAGGAGCGCGCCACCGCGAAGTTGCTCCAAGCCCACATTTTCGAGCGCGACCAGCAAGATCGACGCAGCGATGGTGGCTTCGACCGCGCGCGCGTGCGGAACCACGACCCCAAGCGCAGCCGCTGCCAGCGTGACGCTGTGCCCGACGGTGAAACCCGTCACCAGCACCGCGACTTCTCGAAGCCGGCGCGCGACTACAATCAGCAAAAGGAGAAACGCGAGATGATCCCAGCCGCTCAGGATGTGCTCGACTCCGAGACGGAGGTAGCTGCCGAGCCCCCTGGCGCGTCGACGGGCTCCCTTCGAGACGATTGCGGCGGTCGGTGCCGTGGGGGAAAGGACGACGTCGATAGGATCGGGCCCCCGAATCGTCGAAAGGTGGACGTGATTCGTCAGGGTCGTGAACAGCTGGCTGTGGAGCCTCTGTGGCGGAGCATCGCAGCGCACTCGCCATTCGAGCCGAACCCAGCCGCGCTCGGCCGGAAGCCAGGTCGCGCTGGATGGCACCGCTTCACACGCACCGCCATCGGATTCGAGCAACAGACGGCTCTGCAGATACGAGCCAACCGCCGAGCGATCGAAGGGCCCGCCGGTTTGATCGCTCGCGATGGGGAGTGACGTGAGCTCGAGCCAGCGAACCCTCACCTCGGCGACTGCGCCGCCGTCGACCAGCGTCCACTTCGAGTAGGAAACGCTTTTCTGATGCGCCAGCGCAGATGCAGGGATCAGCAAGCCGAATACAAACGCGTACGCCCCGAGTCGCCTCACAGTTCAACCTCGATGCGGATGTCGCTCTGTTGGCGCGCGAGCTCGAGGTACTCGCGCACTGCGGCTTCACTTCGATTCCGAAGGTAGGCCGCTTCCACTGCCTCGCGCGCTTCTTCGAAAGGCGCGACCAGTCCGTCCCGCCGCTCGAGCAAACGGACCATGTACCGGCTGTCTCCCTCACCGGCGAGAAACGACCCGTCGACTTCGAGCTCAGCCACGCGTCGCGCCGCGCTCGGGCCGAGGCGCTGTTCGATTTCCTTGAGCAGAAGAAATCCGCCGGGCAACGGCACCGATCCACCTTCGACGACGACCCGGTACTGGGCGCTGCGCTGAAACCGAAAGCTCTGCTCTTCGTAAAACGCGCGGAGGGCGGACTCGTCGACGTTTCTTGCCTCGTCCTCGGTACGGCGAACCAGGAAATCGATCATGGCGGTCGCAAGCTGATTTCGGATTTGCGGGTCGCGTTCATGCAGGCCGAGCTCGATCGCCCGATCGATCAGCAGCTCCTGGTCGATCAAGCGCTGCATCACCCGTTCGCGATCGTCGGGGCGCAGCGTTCCCGTCTTGCGGTCACCGGCTACCGCTTGAAGGGCCGCCTCGTACGAGCCTCGAGAGATGGGGCGTTCGTTGACCCAGGCAACGGCGTCCGTCGTAGGCTCGGCGGTTTGCGGCAGGCGCACGATGTAAAAAACAGCCAGGGCGGCACCGGCGAGCATCCCGCCCGCAAGCAGCCACGGCCGGCTCATGGCACCGAACCGGTCTGCAGGAAGATCGGCGAGGACCACGCGCGCTC
>CAMYMX010000106.1 GCA_947259605.1 uncultured Polyangiaceae bacterium
CGCCGCCAGGCAACGGGCGACCGTGGGCGAGATCAGCGACGCGCTGGAGCGCGTCTGGGGGCGCTACCAAGCGACGATTCGGAGTATCGAAGGCGTGTATCGAAGTGAAGTCGGCAAAGACTCGGACGCGGTCGACCGTGTGCGGGCACGAAGTGACGAGTTCCTGAGCAAGCACGGCCGCCGGCCGCGCATCCTGGTCGCCAAGATGGGCCAAGACGGGCACGACCGAGGCCAGAAGGTGATCGCGACGGCATTCGCGGACCTCGGGTTCGACGTGGACATCGGGCCGCTGTTTCAGACGCCCGAAGAGAGCGCGAAGCAGGCGATCGAAAACGACGTTCACATCGTCGGTGCGAGCTCGCTCGCGGCGGGTCACCTCACACTGGTTCCGCAACTCAAGCAAGCGCTTCGGGACCAGGGCCGTGACGACATCCTCGTGGTGGTTGGAGGGGTGATACCCCCAGAAGACTACGATGCGCTTCGCGAGGCGGGGGCCGCTGCGATCTTTGGACCAGGGACGGTCATCGGTGACGCTGCAGTGGAGCTCCTGGAGCGGCTCGACGCACAACTCGGGGGGTCGTGAACCGTCTCGACGTGCACGCCTATGTCGATGGCGTTCGCGGAGGAGACCGCGCGGTTCTGGCCCGAGCCATCACCTTGATCGAGAGCGAGCAGCCTGCACATGCCGAGCTCGCGCAGCGCGTCCTCGAAACGCTCTTGCCGGAGACGGGCGGAGCCTATCGAGTTGGGATCAGCGGTGTGCCGGGGGCCGGGAAGAGCACCTTCATCGACGCATTGGGGACGCAGCTAACCGAAAAAGGCCATCGCGTCGCGGTCCTTGCAGTCGACCCGACCAGCAGCGTCAGCGGAGGAAGCATCCTCGGGGACAAGACCCGGATGTCCGCACTCAGCAACGACCCCAATGCCTTCATTCGTCCGTCTCCGACGAGCGGAACCCTCGGCGGGGTCACTCGGAAGACCCGTGAAACGATCCTTCTCTGCGAGGCCGCCCGCTTCGATGTGGTTCTCGTCGAGACCGTGGGTGTTGGGCAATCCGAGACGATCGTTGCCGGTATGGTGGACTACTTTCTCGTTCTGCTGATTGCGGGGGCGGGCGACGAGCTCCAGGGCATCAAGCGCGGCATCCTCGAAGTCGCCGACATGCTGGCGATCAACAAGGCCGACGGCGACAATCGGTCACGGGCGATTCGGGCCCAGGCTTCGTACCTAAGTGCTTTGCGCCTGATGCGAGGAGAGAACGTACCGCCTGTCGTCACGTGCAGCGCGCTCGAAAAGACCGGCCTCGACGAGCTCTGGGCGCTCGTTGTCGAGAACCGGCGAGCTCGCGAAGCGTCTGGCGAGCTCCAGCGAATGCGCCGCACCCAACAAGTTCGGTGGATGTGGGACATGGTCGAGGACGGGCTTCGTCGCGCGCTCCGCAGCGACGCTGAGCTGTCGGCCCTCATCGCGGGGCTCGAAGACGCCGTCGGGCAAGGCCGCACGACCGCGAGCGCTGCAGCGGTGAAGGTTCTTCGCCGATTCGCCGAGCGCGCGTGCGACTTGATCAAGCGCGACTGAGCTCGTCGGCCGAATCCGAGCTGTTTTCTTTTACGCTCCCCGTAGGCCTGGGTGACGGGCCGAGCAGCTCTGCCAACCAGCGAAGCTCATCGCTGTGGGCGAGTGAATGCTTGATGACCATCGTAAGTGGCGCCGAGACGAGGGCACCGACTGGCCCGAGCAACCAGCCCCAGACCACCATCGAAATCAGCACCACCAGCGGCGACAGCCCGAGCGCGTGACCCATGACCCGCGGCTCCACCGCGCCGATGGCCAGGTTGATGCCTCCGAACCCGGCCGCGACGACCAGCGCCTGGCCCGGGCCGAATTGGATCATCGCCAGCGCAATGGCCGGGACTGCGGCGATGATCTGGCCGACCGTCGGGATGTAGTTGAGTAGATACGCCAATAGGCCCCAGAGCACCGGGACGTCGACGCCGCGCCACAGGCACCAGAGGAACACGAGGATGCCGGTCAGCAGGCTCATCACCGTTTTGGCAACCAGATAGGTATTCACCTCACGGGCCGCGGCGGACAGCTCCTTGATTTGACCGGGCGTCGCGATCTTCGCGAGCTTTTCCCGAAGCCCGGTGGACTCGAAGAGCATGAAGGCGACGATCAGCAGGACGAGAACCATCTGGGACACGAACGAGGCGGCGTACTGGGCCATGGTCGTCGCGAGATTGAGCATCCAGGTCGACGCGGAGAAGTCGTAGATCGATTCGAGGTGAATTCCGTTGCCCGCCAACCAGAGCCTGAGCTCCCCGAGTTGGCTCGAAAGGGTCGAGGCATAGGTCGGTACGCGCCCGGTGAAGGTTCCGACCGCGCCGGCGAGTGGAAAGCCGAGTGCGGCGCCAGCGGCCACGTCCAACAGAAGGCCCGACAGCACCGCGATGAGGCGAGGGACGCCGCGGTCGCAGAGCCACATCACGAGGGGCGCCGTCACGATCGCGATGAATGACGCGACGAGCACTGGCACCAGCAGGGGCGCAGCCAGCTTGATGCCGGCTCCGAGCACCACGAGAGAAGCGACGATCAGAACGATACGTCCGGTCTTGGTGACAGCCACCGAATCAATGTAGCTCGGATCAGGGAGGCATGCGATCCAGCAGCTCGAGCTCCGTGCCATCGACGCGAAGCGCAGCCGTTCCTTCGATGATCGCGCGCAGCTGGTGGCCGACGAGGACGTCTCGCCAGCCGCTCGCGAGGCGGGAAGGCTGACGGAGGACTAGATTGGTCACGTCCTCACGCGTGCCGAGCACGGTCGTGTCCAAGCCTTCCTGCGCGGCACGCTGCGCGAGCCAGGCCAGACACAGCGCAATCACGCCTTCGACGCTCGGCAGGTTTTCAGGCTTCTTTGGTGGCAGTCGGACCTCGTGTTTCGGGAGTCGCGTTCCCCGTTCGATGGCCCGTAGGAGCTCGTCGCGGTACTTGAAGCGCCGAAGGTCGAGGTTTCGGATGCCGTTCAGTTGCTCGGCGTTGCGCGCGGGCCGTTGAGCGAGCGCCAGCAGGGCCATGTCGGACAGCACCGTTCGTGGCGGCCGATTCTTTTCCTTCGCGACGCCCTCGCGCCATGCCGCGAGCTCCTGCGCGACCCCTCGAGCCCTTCCGTTGAGCTTGGTCTTGCCACGTAGCTTCCACCAGAGCGTCTCGGGCTCGGGTGGCGAACGGTCCTTGGAGCGCAGGCGTTCGATCTCTTCCTCCGCCCATTGGACCCGACCCCGCTCGGCAAGACGGTTGACCAGCGCATCGCGGAGCTCGAGCAGGTGTGCCACGTCGGAGGCGGCGTACCGGAGGTCGTCCGGGGGTAGGGGACGCCGCGTCCAGTCGCTGAGCTGGGAGCTCTTGTCGAGCTGAATCCCAAGAAAACCCTCCACCAGCTTGCCGAGCGAGCTGGTTCGATAGCCGCAAAAAAGGGCGCCGATCTGGGTGTCGAACATGCGGTTCGGCACTGTCCCGCACGCGAGCTCTAGAATTTCGAGGTCTTGCGAGCCGGCATGCATCACGCAGACGGCTTCGGATTGAAACGCTCTTGCAAGCGTTCGGACGTCGATTTCAATCGCGTCGACCAGGGCGATGCGGTCCGCGGTCGCGAGTTGCACCAGAGCCAAATGGGGTAGGTAGGTTCGCTCGCGGTGGAACTCGGTATCGAGTGCATAGGCGTCCGTCTGGCAGAGCTCGTCCACCAGCCGATCGAGCTCCGCTTGTTCGGTGATCCAGTCGAAGTCGGTCACGGCGCTACCTTAGCGCATCGCGGTCCAACCGCCCGATCACCGACAATAGCGGCGGCCCGGGTGCGGTTGCTCGGCCCATCGCTTGCGGCGATCGAGCCAGCGTTCGACCTCGGGGTCCATTGGCCCTGCCGCCGCGCGCGCCTCCTCGTGCGTCACGATCCGTGCGTTCGCGCTTGGGCGTTTGGACGCGAGCGGGCGCGATTGCGCGCCGGCGCGTTCGAGCCGCTTTCGATGCCAGGGATAGAGCGGAGCAGAGTCACGGCAGCCCTCTGAGATGTCGTCGGGTGCGCAGAAAAACCGGAAGTGGAAGTGATCGTCGTGTGGATAGCTCGGCTGACAACTCATCGCCGCGAAGCGCGTCACCGTCGTCGAAGGCTCGTCGTTTGAACGGGCGTACTCCAGAAGCAGTGTTCGCAGGTGCTCGGCGACGAAGATCTGCTGGAGCTGCGCCTCTTCGTCCTCGATGAGCGCACGAAGAAAAAGCCACGTCCGAGCCAGATCGAACTGCAGGACGATGTCGTCGTTGGGGTCCGCCAGGTCTCGGAAATCGACCCCTACGCCGTCTGAATCGAAGAACGCCCCCACGCTTTCGATGGGTTTGCCGTCGGGGCCCAGCTGGTAGAAGAGCACGTCGACGTCGCGGCCGCTCTGGTGTGAGCGATGGTGGGGGATCGGTCCGCCGCGCTCGCGGCTGAGGTCGTTGATTGTGACCGGAAGCCCGCCGAGCTCTTGGTCGACCCGTGCACCGGCGCGAACCAGAGCGCGAACGACTTCCACGGTCCCGTAGCGAGCCGATGGATCGCGGACCGGGTTGAAGCGCAAGCCAGGAGCCCTCAGGGGAAGCGGCACACCGCCCCGCAATGCGCCGTCGTTTGGGTTCCGGAGCGAAGTGGAGTCGCAGCAGCTCCAGTCCATCGCGGACCCTTGGCGCTCTGGTTTGGTCTTCAGGGCAACGGGCTTAGCGTCGCCGGCTTCGGTCTTGGGCGTCGGAACGGACCTTTGCCCAGGGCTGCAAGAGGCCACCGCGGCGGCCAGGAGCGCCGCGGCAAAAACGTCATGTCGCCCCATCACGGCTCTGTGGGACTGAGAATTGCCGCAAAGACGGCGCCTGCCATCTGGACGAGAAGCTCTAGGAATTCCTCGAGCTCGAGCTCTTGGCGTTCTGCCCAGTCGAGGCTCGCTGCTTCGAGGAAGCCCAGCCATCCCCGAAGACGCAGCCGGGTCGACGGGGCTTTCGTGTCTACGCCGAAGCGGGAGAGACGCGAAGACATTTGATCTAGAACAGCCTGTCGGGTCTCCTCGATGATCTCGGCGACCTCCGTGTCCGTTCCAATGCCTCCGCGAAGGAGAAAGGAATACGAGACGCGCCTGCGCGAGATGTAAGCAAGGAAGGCTCGAAGCCTGGTGCGAATGCCCTCGGGGTCGAGCTCGTGTCCCGAGAGCTGCCGATCGACGTCGGTCTCTTCCAAGAGCTCGCGTGCCGCTTCACGGACCGCGGCGACGTAGTAGGCCCGTTTGCTGGGAAAGTAGTGGTAGAGAAGACCCTTGGAAACGCCGGCTCGTTTGGCGATCTCGTCGATGGAGAGCTCGTCGTAGGTCTGATTTCCAAAAAGCTGGAGCCCGAGCTCCAGCAATTGCTGTCGGCGGACGTCGACTTGGAGACGTGTGCGTGCGGGCTGCATTGTGCCGGGCCGAGTATAGCTCAGCTTTGCTCCCGTGCTGAACATCTCGGAAGTTTGCGTCCGGGGCTGCAATTTCGCATGCTTCGCAGGTGCTAGAGGCGGTGCAGCGAGTCATCGACGACGTTCTCAGGCCGCTCCTTCAAAAAGACGCGAGCAGCATCGAGCTGTTGGATGTCGGCGAAGACGAGGTCGTCGTTCGAGTGACAGGCCGGGCGGCCTTCGGGGTTGGCGCGGAGTACGTTCGCAGCGGCGTCATCGAGCCAGCCCTGCGCAAGGTCGTCGGAAATGACTGCACAATTCGAATCGAGAAGGCGATTCCGAAGGCGAAGCGGCGCGGCTGACCACGCAGGGGCCGCGGCGCGGCACATTCGGGTCAGCCCTTCGGTGAACGGTTAACGGCCTTTGAATTCGCCTTCGCGCCGTTCGAGGAACGAGCGGATGCCCTCGGCTGCGTCCTCGCTGTCCATCAGCTCGCGCGCGATGACCAGAAGCTCGGCGACTGCCGCCTCATGCCCTTCGCGTTGAAAGGTCCGCGCGGAGCGGAGGGTTGCCCGGACGCCCAGAGGTGCCTGCTTGGCGACGGTGCGGGCAATCTCGATCGCCTTTTCGCGCAGCGCGACCTCGGGCAGGACCTCTTGGACCAAGCCGAGCCGTAGGGCCTCGTGGGCATCGAAGCGGTCACCGGTGAGGAGCCAGCGCATGGCGTTGCCCCAACCGGCGATTTCCGGAAGCCGAATCGTTGCCCCACCGAACGGAAAAATGCCTCGGTTAATTTCGATCTGCCCGAAACGGGCACTTTCGGCGGCCAGGCGAATATCGGCGGCGAGCAGCAGCTCGATGCCGATGGTGAGGCACCAGCCCTGAACCGCCATGACGAGCGGCTTTTCGCGCATCGTTGCGTGTAGATTGAGCGGATCGACCGACCCCTCCGGGAACAGCGCCGCTCCGCTTCGAACGGCCGGGCCCACCTCGGCCAGGTCGAGGCCCGCGGTAAAATGCTCACCGTTGGCGTAGAACACCGCGCACCAGAGCGATTCGTCGGCTTCGTATTCGGTGACGGCCTCGGCGAGCTCGCGCAGCATCCGCAGGTCGAAGGCGTTCATTTTATCTGCGCGATCGAGGACGATGTGAAAAATGCGTCCGTCGCGTTCGGTCAGCACACGGGGTCGTTCGTCGGTCATGGGCGGCGATCGTAGTGGACCGCTGTTCCATAGGCCAGCACTTCGATGGTCCCCATCCCCTCGTTTCCCGCCGTGCTCGAGATGGTCGAGGTCTCGAGCCTGGTGTTGAGGTATGCATCCGCGCCGGGCTGCGATTCCTTCATGCGCAGCACCGCTTCGCGACGCGCGCGGTCGATGAGCGACGAGTACGAACGGACCTCTCCGCCAAAGATCATTCGGAACCCGCTCAAGAAACGCTTGAAGTGGTCGACGGACACGACCACGGAACCGACCGCGAGACTTGCGGATTGAATGGGGCCAGGTGCGTCGAGCTCCTTCGTGGAGACCGCCGGCCGAGCGCGGAAGCGGGCTTCACGCTCGATGATGCTCCGGTAGTGACGGCGTTCGACGCTCGCGCCGACGACCTTGCCGACGACGATCAGAACGACGGGGATTCCAAGGGCTATCCAGAGCTCGACCGCACTCATTGGGCTACTCGATCAGGACGGCAGTGCCGTAGGCGAGGATTTCGGAGGCTCCCTGAGCAACAGAGGAGGTCGTGAAACGCACATTGATGACGGCGTTTGCACCGAGCTCGCTCGCTTGCGCAACCATGCGACTCGTCGCCTCGGCGCGGCTTTCTTGGAGCAGCTCGGTGTAACCCTTGAGCTCGCCGCCGACGATGTTCTTTAGGCCAGCGGCGAAGTCTCGCCCGAAGTGCTTGGCTCGAATCGTGCTCCCCTGCACGAGGCCGAAGTGCTGAACGATTTGCCGGCCCGGCACGCTGTCGATGTTGGTGAGAATCAAGTGAGCCCTTCCATGTACGAAGGCTAGCCCGAAGACCCGGAACTGGCATCTTTCCGGAAACCGAAAACGTGCTATAGCTCCGCCGTGAAACTCTGCGTCATTGGTACAGGTTACGTCGGCCTCGTCACCGGCACATGTTTCGCCGCAACCGGACAGCGTGTGGTTTGCGTCGACAAGGATGCCGACAAGATCGAGCGTCTCAAGCGCTACGAGATTCCCATCTACGAACCGGGCCTCGAAGAGATGGTGAGAGAGAACGCGAGCGCAGGCCGCCTCACCTTCACGACCGACCTGGCCTCCGCAGTTCAGGATGTCGACTTGGCCTTCATTGCCGTCGGCACGCCTCCCACGCACGACGGCGAAGCCGACTTGAGCGCCGTCTTCGCGGTCGCCCAGGAGCTGGCCAAACACGCAACCCATGACCTGGTCATCGTCAACAAGAGCACGGTGCCCGTGGGGACGAACGCACAGGTTCAAAAGCTCGTCGCCGACGCAAAGCACGACATCCAAGTAGCCTCTAACCCGGAATTCCTGAAAGAGGGCGGCGCGATTAACGACTTCATGTATCCGGACCGCATCGTGGTCGGCGTTCGCCCCGGGCATGACCGCGCGCGCCGGCTCATGGATAGGGTCTACCATCCACTCAATCTTTCGAGCACGAAGATTGTCTGGATGAATCCGGAAAGCGCCGAGGTCACCAAGTACGCCGCCAATACGATGCTAGCCATGCGCATCTCGTTCATGAACGAGTTGGCGGTTCTCTGTGAAGAGGTCGGGGCCGACGTACAGAGCGTTCGCAAGGGCGTTGGAAGCGACCCACGAATTGGCTCTCAGTTCCTGCACGCAGGTCCTGGATACGGCGGGTCCTGCTTCCCGAAGGATGTGAAAGCGCTGGTGGCGACTGCGCGGCGCCATGGCATCGAGCTCGAGCTTGCAGACGCGACGAACCGGGTGAACGTGCGGCACCGGAGCTTCTTGGTGCGCAAGCTCAAGCGCCACTTCGGAAGCAACCTTGCTGGGAAACGCATCGCGATTTGGGGCCTCGCGTTCAAGCCGGGCACCGACGACATTCGCGAGTCGCCTTCGATCACCACCATCGAGTTCCTGCTCAACGAGGGCTGTGAGGTCGTCGGCCATGATCCCGAAGCCATGGAAAACATCAAGGAACTGTTCGGCGACAACATCACGCTGGTCGACGAGGCCTACGACGCGGTCAAGGACGCCGACGC
>CAMYMX010000107.1 GCA_947259605.1 uncultured Polyangiaceae bacterium
TTCGGTCTGGTGACCTGGTTGGGGGGCACCATTCCATCGCAAGCCGCCCAGGAAGAACAGTTCACGGCGTCGCTACGCCTGCTTCTGCGCGGCCTGCGCCGAAGCGCGGCTTAGCCGGGCGTTTACGTCGAGAACGGCCGCAGCGATTTCCTCCGGCACTTCTTCTTGCAGGAAGTGGCCTGCCTGCGTTTCGGTCAAGGGAGGGTCACCCAGGAGCGCTCTGGTGCGCTTCAACGCACGGGCGAGAATGGGATCGCGCCGACCCCAGACCATTGCCTTCGGGCCATCGAAGCTGCCGGACAAAGCGGCGCACTCTTCGAGGGCGGGTATCGACGGATGGCCCATGCGATCGACCGCCATGCGCGCCGTCGCCAAAGGGGCGACCCGATCGGCGATGTTTCGAAACGGATAGCGATAGGCGCGCGCGATATCACCGCGAATGCTCGACTTGTCTCCCTGCGCGAGGTGCAAGACGGCCTGAGGCAGCGGCAACACGCGAAATGCGAAATCGCTGAGGAGAGGCAGATGCGAGAATCGGTGGAACGCGGTTGGCTTGAAGCCGGGCGACGGCGCATCGAGAACCGTGTTGAGCACGACCATTCCGCCGAGGCGATTTTGGCGGGTGGTGAACGGATGCGTCCCAAGCGCTCCGCCCCAATCTTGGCAAACGAGAATCACCTCGTGGAGGTCGAGCTGATCGATGAGCGAGCCGAGCCACTTGCTGTGGTTACGGATGGTATGAAGTGCGAAGTCGCGGGGCTTGTCGCTGAACCCGAAGCCGATCAGGTCGGGCATGATCAAGCGAAGCCCCTGCCCCTGCAGGCACATCGCGACCTTTCGGTAGAGGAAGCCCCAGGTGGGGTTGCCGTGCACCATCAGCACAGGCCTTCCCCGGCCCGTCTCCATGACATGCATATGCAGCCCGTCGCCCACGGCAACGCGGTATCGAGTGAACGGGACTTCCTTCGCGATCCACGGAGGAAGCTCGGGCGCCGGCAACTGCTCCACGACACAGAGAGTACCCCGTCGAGCCCCCCCCGAAAAGCGGACGGCTGGGGCTGCCGCGGGTGTTTGGGGGGCGGGTCTTGGGTGGGTTGGCTGGTACGGTTTATTTACACCGCCCCGCCCACCCCCACCCGTAATCCTCCCTGGCGCGGCATTCGCTTCGCTCTGCCTTGCCGACGCTTCGCGCCGGGCTTCGCCCTGCGGGCTCGCGCTGCCGCCTGCCGTCTTGGAGAGGGTGATCCGCCGCGCCCCGGTATCAGTCGACGGCTTGGGCTCGCCATTTGCGTAGGATGAATACGCTGATTGCGGCGATGACGACCACGGCAATGACGAGAAAGGGCCAGATTTGCTCCCAGGGCCAGGTCGCGACGGGGTGCTCTTCGATCCATTTCGCTACCCGGATGCCGACGAGCGTCGTCATCAAGGTGAAGGGCGCGACGCCCAAGACCGTCGCGGCTAAGAACGGGGCGAAGGCAACCCGCGAGACACCCAATGCCCACTGCACGGTGGGCGTCGTGTAGAAGATCAGGCGCAGCAGGAACACCGTTCGGAATCCGTGCGTTTGGAGGCGCTCATCGAATCGGCGAATGCGTCGAGGGAGGCGTTGCTGAATCCAATCGCGGGCGACGAAGCGAGCGACGAAAAAAGAGAACAAGCCCGTGCCGACCGTTCCTGCCCAGTTGAGAAGGAACGCATCGGTCGGGCTCCAGATCAGCGGTGCGCTGAGAAGGAAGACCAATCCGTTCACCCCGAATGGCTGCAGGCATGCGTACGCGCCGACGAAGAGCACGCCGCCCCAGGGCCCAACGTTCCGAAACCACTCCCGCATCGTTGCCGGGTCGAGCTCTTCATACGCGCCGCTCGCGTAGATCCAGGCGACCGCTCCGGCGAGCAGCGCAGCGAACACGATCTTCAATAGGCTGCCGCGATCCACGCGGGGAAGCCTAGCTCAGGACCTGCGAACAACCCTAGACATCCGGAATTCAGCCGGGTAGAAATGCGCAGTAGGCAGGAGGAAGCCGTGCAGGATGCAGTAGAGCCGCGTTTGCCAGCCACCGCGACCAGGCGACGTCCGGCTGTCCACACCCAGGAGTCGGCGCGCGAGTTTGGGGGGACCTTCGGGGCCACCCTCATCATGACGCTCTCGCACGCCCTGATGCTCTACCTATGGATCGCATGGCGCGTCTACGACGGGGCCGTGTTCTATCCGGCTTCACTCGCGGATCTGGGCCCGTTCTTCGGACGAATCTGGGAGCAGATCGTGACCTATGCGTCGCCGACTTGGAGCACGTTCGCGATCTACGGGGCCTTCCTGGTCGTCGAAGGATTGATGGCGGCCTACCTGCCGGGCTTGGAGATCAAGGGGCTACCGATCCCGTCGCGGAACGGCAAACGGTTGGTCTACCGCTGCAACGGGATCACCGCCTGGTACCTCACCCTGATCGGAGTCGCGATTCTGCACTTCAGCGGAGTCTTCCCTCTGGAGACCATCTACGAGCAGTTTGGCGCATTCATGATCACGGCGATGATCAGCGCGAACATCGTCGCGATCCTCGTCTACTTCGGCGCCAAGGCGACAGGCAACGCGGAGCGGATGTCGGGGAGCTTCCTCTACGACTTCTTCATGGGAGCTTGGCTCAATCCTCGGATCGGCCCACTAGACCTCAAAATGTGGGCGGAGGTCCGAGTCTCCTGGCTGACCCTCTTCTTGCTGACGGCCAGCGGCGCCGCGCACCAATACGCGACGTACGGCACGGTGAGCACGCCGATGATCTTCATGGTGGTGGCCCATTTCCTCTACACCAACGCCTGCATGAAGGGCGAGGAGTGCATCCCGACGACCTGGGACATCTTCTATGAGAAGTGGGGTTGGATGCTCGTGTTCTGGAACCTAGCCGGGGTGCCGTTCGTGTACTGTTTCAACTCGATGTACATCGCATCGCGACCGCCCTTCGAGCACTCGGTTCCGTTTACCGTCTTGTGTTTCGTGCTGCTGTTCGGCGCGTACTACGTCTGGGACACGGCACAAAGCCAGCGCAACCGCTTTCGCATGCAGCTCAACGGATCGTACGTGAAGCGCAATGCGTTCCCACAGCTCCCCTGGGGCACTCTGCACAATCCGCGCTACTTGGATACCGACGCAGGGTCCAAGCTGCTCGTCGATGGCTGGTGGCGATACGCCCGAAAAATCCACTACACCGCGGACATTCTCATGGCGCTCTCGTGGGGCCTGATTTGCGGCTTTGATCACTTCTTGCCGTATCTCTACGTGACCTTTTTCGTGATCATGATTCTGCACCGCGCGGCGCGGGACATCAGTCGATGCAAGAAAAAATACGGCGCCGACTGGGATCGCTACTGCGAAGAAGTCCCCTACTTATTCATCCCGTACGTGTTCTGAATGATTGGCGCGATCCAACGAAGGAGATAGCAAACATGTCGAGTGAATGCAGAACACAGAGCCTTCTGGTCACGGTCGCCCTTTCAAGCTTCGCATTGGCATTGCTCGTCGCAGGTTGCAGCTCCAATGGAGGTGTGGGCGGCGCCTTGTCGCGCGTCCTCGGGCAGGCGTTTGCCACTGAAACCGATGGCGACCAAAACAACACGGTCCCGCTGGCAGAAGGAAACGTCATTTTGCTCCAGTACGACGAAGAGGGGAACCTATAGGACGCAATCGTGGGCACCACCGATGCCGACGGCAACTTCGTCGTCGACGTTCAGGCGCAGCCCGTCATAGCGATCATCGTCCAGGGAATGACCAACGATGGCGACGTTGAGATCTCGGGGTTGTACAACCCGGACCAGCCAACGATCGAAAAGGACCTCGACACCGCGACCTCCATCGCGTGTACCGCGGGCATCTCGGCCATCAACGATGGCTCGATCACCGAAGAGCAACTCGACGAAGCGCGGGTGCTGAACCTGGAAGACGCTGCGTCCGAGTGCATCGTGGCCAATACCGACTTCGACTTCTATGACCAGCTCGACGTGGATGCGGCAGTGGCTGCGGTGCGCAGCGCAACCAACGATGGCGCGAACCCCGCGGCTCTGGGCGCCTTCACATGAACAATCACGCTCTAGAATAGGTACGCAATGTTGAGCTGAATCTGGTTGTAACTGGTTCTGTACGACGTCTTGGTCGCGCTGTTGAGGCTGATCGAGTAGTTGAAGTCGAAGTTGAACATCGCCACGTCGAAGTTCACCCCGACGCGCCCAATGGCCTGATAGATCGCGAAGTCGACGTCCTTGGGTTTGAACTTGACGGTGATTTCTTCCCCGCCAAATTCTGGGGCGGCGGTGACCGTCGCAATGATCTTCGTGTTGAAGTGGTTCACGTAACCCGCGTAAAGGAACAACTTGAAGATCGAGTTCTTGTAGGGGATGTAGCCCATGATGAGCGGTAACTCGAACGAGTTGACCTGGCCGACTGCAGTGAAGGGAACGCCGAATTCGTTGACGTCCTGAAACCCGTAGGCCCATCGGTTGAACGAAAACAGGATCTCGACGAACGCTTGCCGGCGTCGGATTCGCGGACCGAAGCCGACTTGCCATCCTAGGAATGTGTCCCGTACGCGGCCCGTTTCGAGCATGGAGACGAAGGTGGTGGCGCTGCCTCCAAAGAAGACCTTGATGTCCATCTTCGGCTGCTGGGCGCTGCTCTGAGAAGGCGATGCAAGAACGAGAACAGGGGCCAAGACGAACAGCGCTATGAGCCAGGTCTTCGTCATGATCATGCCGGAAAGAGGTATTCCTTGCCGTCGAGGACGAAGCGCTTGTCCATGATTCGCGGCCAGAGTGGCTTTTTGTGGAGCTCGTCCTTCTGCCACTGCTCGTGCTCCTCGTGGAGCTTCTCGTAGAGCTCGGGCATCTGCTCCTTGAGGTTGATCTGCTCCGACTTGTCGGTTTCGAGGTTGTAAAGCTCAGCCCAGCCGTCACGGGTGCTCAAGATGAGCTTGTACTTGCCGTCGCGAATCGCCCAGATGTGATCGGCGCGCCAGAACAGCTGCTAGTGCGGGGCCCCGTTGTCCGTGCCTCGGAGGTACGGCATCAGATCGACGCCGTCGTAACGGCGGTCGCTCGGGAGAACGCCGCCTGCAGCCGCGACCGAGGTGGCGAAAATGTCGGTCGAGGAAACGGGGTTTTGATGGCGCATTCCCCGCGGAATTTGACCTTTCCACTTCATCATGAACGGGACGTTGATCCCGCCCTCGAACTGCGTGAGCTTGCCGCCCTTGAGCGGACCGTTGTCCGTCGCGTGTGTGTACGAAGCGCCGCCATTGTCGCTCAGTAGAAAAATGAGCGTGTCGTCTTCGAGGCCAGTGTCGATGATGGTCTGATGCACCTTGCCGATCGCGTCGTCGAGGGCCGAAATCATGGAGTAGTAGACGCGCTTGTTGTCGTCCTCGACGTAGGCGTACTGGCAGTAGTAATCGACGGGAGCTTGGAAAGGGACGTGCGGCGCGCTGAACGCGGCGTAGAGGAAGAACGGCTCGTCCTTGTGCTCTCGAATGAAAGCCTTCATGCGATCTCGGAATGCGAAGGTGAGGTACTGCTCTTCGCGAACCTCCTTGCCGTTCTCGAGGATCACCGCCTCTTCACGGCGGCCCATATTCCACTGGTGCTGCGCGCTGAACGAATCGTGCTCGTGATTGATGACCCCCGCCCAATTGCGCTCCGGTGTGTAGAGGGAGAACGCACCGTTGAAGCCGAACTGGTAGTCGAAGCCGCGCGCCAGGGGAACCTGCTTACGCGACACGCCCAGGTGCCACTTTCCGACGATACCCGTCGAATAGCCGTACTTCTTGAGGATGGTCGCGAGCGAGATCTCGGTCGGTGGAACACCCTGCTTGTGCGCCTGCCACTCCGCTGGGAATGACGGCTTCGCTTTGACGACGAACTCGCCGGTGTCGACGATTCAGCGGCCTGAGATGTACTCAACCCAGTTGGTTGGGTAGTGCTCCATGATCTGGGTTTCGAAGCCGTACCGGTTCTGAACCCTGCCGGTCATGATGCCCGCACGTGAGGGCGCACAGGTCGGGGCCGTGACGTAGCCTTCCTGGAAAATCACGCCTTCGGCGCCAATCCGGTCGATGTTGGGCGTCGCGATGTGCTCTGCGCCGTACGCGGAGACTTCGTACTTGCCCAAGTCGTCGGCGAGCAAGACGACGATATTGGGTTGGCGCTTCGGCTTCGCGATGGCGATGGCGGCTTCCATGTAGGCCGATTTGCCCGCGCGCATGGGCTTGTCGGTCTTGACCCGCCACTTCGCCCGAGTGATCGAGCAACTCACCAGCAAGATCGCGAGACCCACGAGGAGCATCGACTGGAGTAATCGCTTCGTCCCCAACATCCCGACTCGGGGCAAGTGGTACCGGGTAGGCCTTGTGCCGGGCAAAAAAGACGCACCCGGAGGCAACGCGTTCGCCACCGGGGCGCGAAAAAAAGCGCCCCTCCATACGGAGACAAGACCATCAACCTTCCCAACCGGCAGGCGGCAGCGCGAGCCCGAAGGGCGAAGCCCGGCGCAAATGCGCCGGCAAGGCGGAGCGCAGCGACCGACGCGCGAGGGAGGATTACGGGTGGGGGTGGGCGGGCGGTGTAACTAAACCAAACCACCCCCCCCACCCAACACCCCCGCCCCCCAACACCCGCGGCAGCACAAGCCTGCAGGGCGAAGCCCGGCGCAACGCGCGGGCCGCACGGACCGCAAGCACCGCAAGAATCACAGGTCTCGAGGCGCAAATGTTTCGCTTTCGAGCTTGTAACGCTCAGGTGTAGATTCAGCTTTCGGCGCCCTCCCCCGCCACCGGTCGGCGGATATCCGGGCGCGGAAAGGAAAACCATGACTCAGATGGTTGGAGGTGAGGTGCTCGCCCGAATGTTGGCGGCCGAGGGCGTGGAGGTCGTCTTCGGCATCGTCGACGGTACGTACATGGGCTTCTTTGCGAGCTTCGAGAAGCACGGCATCCGCATGGTGTCGCCGCGGCACGAAACCAGCGCGGCGCACATGGCGGGCGCCTACGCGCGGCTGACCGGCAAGCTCGGCGTCTGCATGGCTTCCAACGGCCCAGGAGTTGCGAACGTTTTGCCCGGAGTCGCCGTCGAGAACGGCGAGGGCAACCGCGTCCTGCTGATCACTTCGAGCCGACGCACTCCGATCTCCTATCCCGATCGCGGCGGCACCTACCAGTATTTCAACCAGACCGGGGTCACCCGTGCGATGTCCAAGTGGAGTGGTGCGGTGCCGTCGTTCGACCGTCTTCCCGAGTTCTTTCGACGCGCAGCGCGCATCAGCTGGGCTGGTCGCCCCGGCGTGGTGCACCTCGATGTTCCGGAAACCGTCATGAATGGTATATTCGAAGCAGACAGCATCGACCTTCGCCCTCCTCAGGCGTACCGGCGAACCGAGCCCGTCGAACCTACCCCGAGCCAGGTGGCACGCACCGCAGAGCTGCTTCGAAACGCGGAACGGCCGCACGTCCATGTCGGAAGCGGCGTCCTGCACGCGCACGCCTCCGACGCACTCGAACGCGTCAGCGAAGCGATAGGCTCGCCGGTCACGACGAGCTGGGCCGGACGCGGCGCCCTTCCCGACAACCACGAGCAGTTGCTCCCGATTTGGGCCATGGAGCCGATCAACCAAGCCCGCAGCGAAGCCGATGTCGTCTTGGTGGTCGGCTCGCGGCTAGGAGAGACCGACTGGTGGGGAAAGCCGCCGTACTGGGGAAAGCCAGACGAGCAGAAATTGATCCAAGTCGACATCGATGAAGAGATTCTCGGGCTGAACAAGGCGACCGAGCTCGCGATCGTGGCCGACGCCGGCACGTTTTTGTCCGCTCTGGCTGCCGAGCTCGAGCGCTCACCCCTCGAAGACAGACGACTTCAGACCAACCGAGCGCGCACGGCTGGTCTTGCCGAAGCCGTGGGCAAAGTCCGAGGTCAACTCGACATGGCGCTTCAGAACACAGCGAGCCCGATGCACAGCGCCCAGGTGCCAGCGGCCTGCCAGCGCTTCTTCGGCGACGACACGGTTCATGTCTTCGACGGAGGCAACGCTACAGTTTGGGCGAGCTTCTTCTCGGAGATCAATCGGCCCGACACGCTTTTGTCGACGTTCAAGTTTGGCATGTTGGGCGCCGGCGTTTCACAGGCGCTTGCCGGACAGATCGCGAAGCCGGACTCGAAAGTGGTCTGCATCATCGGCGACGGCGCGATGGGCTTTCATTTCCAGGAGCTCGAGACCGCACTCCGCAATGGGCTGCCCGTGATCTACCTGGTGCTTTGCGACAAGCAGTGGGGCATGGTGAAGCTCACGCAGTCGATTGGGCTCGGTATGCTTCGCCCCGCGATCCAAACCGATCAACAGGGCACGATCAACGCCGATTTCGAAGAAATCCAGTTCGACAAGGTGGCCGAGGCCATGGGTTGCCACGGCGAGCGCGTCGCCGATCCGGCCGAGCTGGAAGCGGCGCTTCAGCGCTCTGTCGATTCTGGCAAACCGTCGGTCATTCATGTCGACGTCGACCCCAACATGCACCTGTTCGCGCCCGGGCTTCAGGAGTTCAAGGCGATGCACCAGGAGCCCGGCGCCTGATGGGGGCAGGCCCCGCGGTCCTGGTGACCGGGGCGGCTGGCTATGTCGG
>CAMYMX010000108.1 GCA_947259605.1 uncultured Polyangiaceae bacterium
GTAGCCGCCCATCTCATCCTCGGCTTCGACGACCCAGTAGTCGTCGTCTTTCAGCCAATCGGCAAACGCGAGGCCGGTGACGCCCGCTCCGATGATGAGGTAGCGCGTGCGCTCCACTTTAGCGGCTTACCACATCGGGGGCACTGGCGGCGAACCCGCGGACGACACGAATGACCTGATCCACGCGACGGCCGAGGGCAACCGGCTCGCCGTCCGGCGCGAAGAGTGCGAGGGACTCCTCTGGCAAAGCCTCCCGCCAGCCCTCATTGACGATGACCTCCGGGCCGATCGGCCGGCCGTGGCGGGCATGGGCGACACCGTCGTCGCTGAGCTCGATCCGCCGCAAAGCGCCGCAGGCCTGCCTCAACGGGATCAATCGCCCTTCGATCGCCTCAGCGGTCATCTGGTCGCCGTAGAGCGCCGAGTCGATTGAAAACGGGCCGCTCGCGGTTCTACGCAGGTGCTTCACGTACCCGAGCGTCCCAAGGGCCCTGGCAAGATCGCGCGCGAGCGAGCGTACGTAGAAGCCCTTGCCGCAATGAAGCCGCAGGACGATCGTGTCTTGACTGAGCCCGACGACGTTTGCCGCGTAGAGCTCGACCTCTCGCACGGGGGCTTCGACGTCTTCGCCACGGCGCATCCGGCGGTGAAGGGGCGTTCCGCCAACCTTGATTGCGCTCAGCTTGGGCGCGGTTTGAGGGTGACGCCCGATGAACGGCTGCAAAGCCCGCTCCACCGCGGCGCGACCCAGCGTCGGCACGTCGGCCCTGTCGATGATCTCCCCGTCTGCGTCGAGCGAATCGGTCTCCGCTCCGAGTGCGATGCTCACCTCGTAGCGCTTGTCGTCCGACTGCAGGTGCGAAACGAGTTTCGTCCCCTCCCCTATCGCCACGACCAAGACGCCGGTTGCCAGCGGATCGAGCGTGCCCGCGTGACCTACGGAACGCTGCTGAATCGCCTTCCGAACCCGTTGCACGACGTCATGGGAAGTGCATCCGGCCGGCTTGTCGACGATTAAGACACCGTTCATCCGAAATGCTTGGCGAGCTCGGCTCGCAGCCGCTTTTCAGCCTCTTCGATTGAGATGTCGAGCTGGGTAGCCGCCGCGGCACGGTGCCCCCCGCCGTTGAGGGCCGCGGCGATCACGGAGACATCGGTATCGCCACTGGAACGAAGGCTGATTTTGGTCTCCAGCCGCTTGCCCTGTGCGTCCTGAACAGGCCACTGCCAGAGCAAGGCCCCGATCTCGGCGCCTTCGACGCTGCGGGCGTAGTTCACCATGCCTTCCACCATGTCGTCGTTCGCGCCGCAAATCTCGAGCATCTCTCGAGTCACGCGCATGATCGCGACCCGGCCATCAAACGCGAATTCGAGCGTTGCGATGATCGCCGAGAGCAGTCGAAGGCGTGCCGGCTTCCAACGCTCGAATAGCTGATACGCCACCTGCCAAGGGTCCGCCCCTGCCTCGATCAGCCTTGCACCCAGGCGCAAGGTCGCTGGCTTCGTGGTTGCGTATCGAAACCCACCGGTGTCGGACACGATGGCGGCATAGATCGGAGTTGCGGATCCATCGGGAATCGATGCGAGTCCGAGTCCCTCGATGAGCTGGACGACGACCTCGCCGGTGGCGGCGGCACTGGTATCCCGATAGACGATGTCGCCGACGTCGTCATGGGCATGGTGGTGGTCGATGATGATGACCGGACCCGTGACCTCTGCGGTCGGGAATCCAGGCGGCAAAAGCGCCTTGGCCGCAATGTCCATCACCCAGGTTGCGTCGAAGCGCACGCCCGGCGGGACCGCTGCAAGACCCTGCTCACCGTCCATCAGGAAGAGCAGCGAGTCCGGAATCGCTTCGGGCATGAAGAGCGTCGCCTCTTTGCCTATCGCGCGAAGGGTCTTGATCAACCCGAGCGCGGAGCCGAGCGAATCGGCATCCGGACGGCGATGGCAGGCCACCAAGAAACGCTCGCCGCCACGGGCTATGTCCAGCACTTCTTCGATCACTTGGAACCCTCCGACCCGGCGCTCGGGTCCTCGCGTATCTCGTCTAGTATGGATTCGATGCGAAGCCCGGAGTCGACCACCTCATCCCAGTAAAACTCGAGCGATGGAACGTGTCTCAGCTGGAGCCGTTGCCCGATCTCCCGGCGAAGAAAGCCGCTCGCTCGCCGAAGCGCTTCGACGACGCGGTCTTGGCGGTCGGAGTCGATCTCTTCGAGCACTCGCACGTACACGCGGGCGATGCTCAAGTCGTCGGTCATTCGCACGGCGGACACCACGACGTCCTTGGCGGCCGGGTCGCGCACGCTTCCGCGAAGCATGAGCTCCATCAGCTCACTCCGAATGCGCTCTGAAACCCGGTCTGCCCTTCGAAAACCTTTTTGCGCCATCGTTCAGCCCGTCCAGTCCCCGAGCTCGCCCAAAGACACCAGCTCCATCGAGCGATTCACGATCACGGTGTCCGTAGACCCCTCGACGAACTCCGCAATCGCATCGAGCATCGAATTCGCGTGGCGCCGGTCAGCTGAAACCACTGCGAAGCCGAGCGTGGATTGCCGATGCGCGTCCTGTTGCCCGACCTCAGCCACGGCGACATTGAAGCGGTTGGCGGTCCGGTCGAGCACCTTGCGCACGATCGACCGCTTGGCCTTGAGCGAGTTTACTCCCGGCAAGGAAAGCGAAATCTGGCAAACGCCGACGACCATGTTCAGACCTTTCGGCGCTCAGCTCACTCGAGGGTCGCCTCGACCTGCTTCTCTTCGTAGCACTCGATGATGTCTTGCTCTTTGATGTCGTTGAAGCCTTGAAGGCCGATGCCGCATTCCATCCCGGACTGGACTTCCTTGGTGTCTTCTTTGAACCGTCGAAGCGAGCCCATCGGGCCCTCCCAGACGATGACGCCGTCGCGCACGAGACGCGCCTTGGCTCCGCGGTTGATCTTGCCTTCGAGCACCATGCAACCGGCGATGGTCCCGATCTTCGGAATACCAAAGGTCTGGCGGACTTCGGCCTTGCCGAGATCCTCCTGGACGATTTTCGGCGCCAGGAGACCCTTCATGGCCGCCTTCACCTCGTCGATGGCCTCGTAGATGACGCTGTACGTTCGAATCTCGACCGCTTCCTTCTTGGCGGTCGACGAGGCCTTGCCCTGGGGCCTCACGTTGAAGCCGAGGACGATGGCCTGCGATGCGCTCGCGAGCATCACGTCGTTCTCGGTGATGCCGCCCACGCCGGTGTGAATGACGTTGACCTTGACCTTCTCGGTCGCCAGGTCTGTGAGCGCGCCCTGAAGCGCCTCGACCGAACCCTGCACGTCGGCCTTGACCACGAGCCGCAGCTCCTGAACATCCCCGCTCTGCATCATGGCCTGGAATTGATCGAGACCGCGAAGCCCGCCGCTGGGTGCGGCGCTCGCACTCCCAGGCTTCTTCCGCGCCCCGGCCACTTGCTGGGCCTTCCGCTGGTCGGTCACCTCGTAGAAGAGATCGCCGGCCGCTGGAAGCTCCGCCAAGCCCAAAACTTCGACCGGCGTGGCAGGGCCTGCGCTCTGAATTTGGTCCCCGCGGTCGTCGGTCATCGCGCGAACACGACCCCACGAGCCACCGGCAACGACGTAGTCTCCGGCATCGAGAGAACCGTCTCGAATCAAGACGTTAGCGACCGGACCTCGGCCACGGTCGAGATATGCTTCCAGCACGACACCCTCGGCCGGGATACTCGGGTTCGCAGTCAGCTCGAGGAGCTCGGCCTGCAGTACAACGTTCTCGAGGAGGCCATCGACGCCTTCGCCCGTGATGGCCGAGCACGGAACGAAAACGGTGTCTCCGCCCCAGTCCTCTGGCTGAAGGCCCAAGGCGGCGAGCTCGTTCTTGACCGTGTCCGGATTCGCCTCCGGCTTGTCGATCTTGTTGACCGCCACGACGATCGGAACCTTGGCTGCCTGCGCGTGGGCGACCGCTTCCCTCGTCTGCGGCATGACGCCGTCGTCGGCGGCCACCACGAGGACGACGATGTCGGTTGCCTGGGCGCCGCGGGCACGCATCGCGGTAAACGCTTCGTGGCCCGGGGTATCGAGGAACACGACCGTGCCCCGACTGGTGTCGACGCGATAGGCGCCGATGTGCTGCGTGATGCCGCCCGCTTCGCCTGCGACGACGTCCGCCTCGCGAATCTTGTCCAGAAGCGAGGTCTTACCATGGTCAACGTGACCCATGACCGTCACGACGGGCGGTCGATGCGCTCGGTCGCCGGCTTTGTCCTCGAACTCGCCGCGTGCATCCCCGACGATTTGGTCCTCGCTCATCGCGACGTTTTCGACTTCGTAGTTGAACTCGCCGGCCAACACCGCGGCGGTGTCTGCGTCGAGGGTGCTGTTGATGTGCACGCCCGACACTCCGAGCTCCATCAACTTCATCAGAACTTCGGTTGCCTTGAGGCTCATGCGCTGCGCAAGCGTCTGAAGCTGGACGTTGTCCTCGATTCGGATGACGCGCTTCTGTGCGCTTGGCACCGTAATTTCGGTTTGCTTGGGCTTCTTGCCGGGCTGCAGACGCTTCTTGCCGGGGCGTCCCTGCGGTCGCCCGGTTGGACCGATCGAAGAGCGCCCTCGAATTTCGCGGCGCCTCGGCGCATGCTGCTCGCGCTGCGCGGCGTGCTCGGCGACGATCCGTCGGCGGGCGCCTTCCGAGAGCGGTGTCGCGCTCGGGGCCTTCGCCTTGCCGCGACGCATGACGCCGGGCGGCAAAGCGTCGTGAGAGAAGCGACCCTGCTCGCCGGGCTCTTCGGGAAGCTCTTGCTCAGGGAGCGGCTTGGCTGTGCGCGGCTCTTGGGACGGCGCAGGCATGACCGGCGCGGCGGGCGGCATAGGAGTTGGCTCCGCTGGCGATTCGTCTCTCGGAGGCTCGGGTTCCGCGACGAGGTCCAGAGTGCCCATCGGCGCAGGGGTTGGCGCAGCCGGCTCTGACGAGGGCTCCTCGGCTGGCGCGGTCGCCTCCTCCGCGGCCGCAGCCGCTGGCTCTGCTTCCTCCGTCTTTTTGCGGCGCTTTCGGCGCACGACCGTCGGTCGAATTCGCTCTTCGACCATCGCCTCGCTGCGGTCCTTGCCGAGCGATCGTTTGATGCGGTCCACCTCGACGGGATCGAGAACGCTCATGTGATTGCGCACCTGAATCCCCAGGGTCGCAATCCGCTGGATCAGGTCGCGATTTTCGACCCCCAACTCCCGGGCGACCTCGTAGACTCGAACCTTAGTCATCCATCCTCCGATAGGGCCTCGACATGCGACAGGCAATCGAGAACAGCGCGAGCGATGCCCCGATCCGTCACCAGGACGACGCCAAGCTCCGATCGACCAAACGCGTCCCCTACGCTCGCCTTTGTCCCCCAAGTGGCCGTCGCGCAACCAAGCGCGGTTGCCGCGCGCGCGAGCTCATCGCCTCGACCACGGGAATCCTTCGCGCGGATCAACAGATCCCCCTGATTTGCCTTCAATGCGGAACGAACCGCGTCCGCGCCGACCGCCAGACTGCGCGCGCGCTGGGCAGAGCTCAACAGGCCTAGGGCACGCCGCTCGAACTGCTGCACGATCATCCGCTCGATGGTCTCTGGCTCGACCTGAGCCACGCCCCGAAGCGCCCGGGCTAAGCCGCCGCGCAGCGTTGCCGAACGAATGCAGGCTTTTTTAGGATGAACCGACACCCCCCGGCCGCCAAGGCGCCGCCCGAGGTCCACCGCGACGAAGGGTGCGCTCGGCCCGACCACCAAGCGAACGAGGTCGTCCCGCTCCGTGCGACTACCGCAGCCGGCGCACATCCGCCTCGAAGGCCTGTCTCGTTCGGTCCTGCCCATCACGCCCAGCATCGACGTTACCTCTACCGAGTCTCCTGGCTGGTCTCGGTGTCGTTCGCCGTCTCGCCCGCCGTGTCGTCCGCCGCCTCGGTCTCTGCGCCAGTCTCGGTCCCGGACTCGGAACCCGTCTCCGCCGCTGCCTCCGCCTCGGCTGCGGCCAACGCAGCGGCCGCTGCCTCTGCTTCGGCGACGGCGGCGGCTTCCGCCTCCAAGCGCGCGGCTTCTGCCTGGGCGGCCGCGACGCTCGCCAGCATCTTCACCTCGATTGGCGGCCACTCCGTTTCGACAAACTCGGCAACCGCGACTTTGAGCGCCTGCGCCCTCGCCGCGCCGAGCCCCGATTTGATCGCAAGGCGATCGGTATCTTCCTCGCCCGCAATGGCATCGACCGAGGAGTAGCTGTTCTGCTCGAGCTTATCGGCAACCCGACTGTTGACCCCGCGTACGAGGAGCAGCTTGTCGCGCTCGCTCGGGGCTTCGGTCGATTCCGCCATCGCAGCCAAGCGCTCCTTGCGGAGCTCTTCCATCGCGGTTGCGGCGTCCTCGCGAAGCTTCGCTACATCCTCCGCCGAGACTCCGGGCACGGACGCAAGCTCCCCTTCACTGGCTTCGACGACTTCGTCGAGGCTCCGGAAGCCCATGCGGTAGAGCGACCGAGAGAGCTCTTCGTTGGTGCTGAGCCGTGACAGCGCAGCCATCGCTTCTTCCTCGATCTGCTGAAAGCGGGACTCGCTCACGATGTCGAGCCGCCAGCCGCTGAGCTGCGAGGCGAGACGCACGTTCTGGCCACGTCGGCCGATGGCCAAGGACAGTTTCGCGTCCGGCACGACGAGCTCCATGTTCGAGTTGCCCTCGTCGATGACGACCCGAACGACCTCTGCCGGAGCGATCGCGTTACAAACAAATCGCGCCGGGTCACGGTCCCACGGCACGATGTCGATCTTTTCACCGCGAAGCTCCTGAACCACCGCCTGCACGCGCGAGCCCTTCATACCCACGCAAGCGCCGACGGGGTCGACGTCGGAGTCGCGGCTGCTCACTGCGATCTTCGAGCGAGCGCCGGGCTCTCTGGCAGCCGCCACGATCCGCACGATGCCTTCGTAGATCTCCGGGACCTCCATTTCGAAGAGCTTCACCAGAATCCCAGTGTCGGTCCGCGAAAGAATGATTTGAGGACCTCTCGCCTCACGGTCGATGTCCTTGAGAAGGGCGACGATCCGATCTCCGGGCCTGTAGCTCTCGCGCGGCGTTTGCTCGCGCGGAGGCAGCACGGCTTCGACGCCACGGCCGAGGTCGACGATGATGTTCGAGCCCCGCTCGAAGCGGCGCACCACTCCGGTGATAATCTCGCCCTGACGACCCTTGTACTCGAGGAACACCCGCTCGCGCTCGGCGTCGCGGACGCGCTGAATGATCACCTGCTTCGCGGTCTGGGCCGCGATGCGACCGAAGCGGCTCCGGCTCTGCTCGAGGCCTAGCAGCTCCCCAAATTGCTTGTCCTGCTCGCGCGCCTTGTCGCGATCTTCGGGAAGGTAGAAGATCTGGAAGCCGAGCTCTTCGCCGATTTCCGCCTCGAGCCCGTGGGTCTCAGCTTCCTCGACCGTGATCTCCTGCTCGCTGTTCTCTACCGCTTCCACGACGGTCATGTACTGAAAGAGATCGACAGCACCGGAGTCCGGATTGAACCGGGCCTCGAGCTCGCGATCGGGGCCGAAGGTTTTCTTTGCCGCCGTCAATATCGCCTGCTCGGTCGCCTCCACCAGAATTTTGGCGTCGATGCCCTTTTCTTGGCTGACTTGTTCAATCACATGCTGAAGCGAGAGCGCGCTTTGCTGCATAGCCATCTACCCACCTAGTTCGAGAATCTATACACGAGGTTCGCCCGAGCGATTTCCGCGTGTGGAATCAAAAGGACCTTGCCGTCTTGATCGAGCTCGATGTTTTGATCGACGACCCTCAGCAGCGTTCCGCGGAAGCGGCGCTGCCTTTCAATCGGGGTCTGGGTCTTCACTTTGACCTCGTGACCTGAAAACCGTTCGAAGTCCGAGAGCTTCACCAGCGGCCGCTCGAGCCCCGGCGAGCTCACCTCGAGGCGGAACGCTCCCGAAGGAAGCACGTCTTCGTGGACGTCCAAGCTCGTCGACACGTCTCGGCTGACCGCGGTGCAATCTTCCAGCGAAACCCCGCTTCCGACCTCCAAGCCCGCCACATCTCGGTCGATGATCACCCGAATCACAGCCCCCTGGGGCTCCCGCAAATAGCGAACCTCGACCAGCTCCACACCGTGGGCGAGGCAAATTGGTTCGATTAAGTGCTGCAATGCCTGGACGAGCTCTTGGGTGGCCTGAGTCAATTGTTGCTCTGGGTCGCTAAACGAAAAATGGGCGGGCCGTGGCGGCCCACCCAGTAGAGGCAAACCAAATTTTCACGCCGGCACCTACCACGGCGCCCCACCCCCTGCAAGCAAACCGACGCCGTAACGCTTTGCGTCGTTGACAGCGTGAAAGGCATCTTGGTATGCCCCGCCAGTAGCCCCGTCGGATCGGCGCGGGCGCAGGAGGAAAGCATGATGCGTTCGTTGAAGATCGGGCACTGGGTTGCCCTTGTAAGCCTGGCCGCCTTGGTGGCCAGTTGTGGGTCGACCCTTGAGTCCGCCTGGGACACCAGCGCGGGCGCGGTTCAACTCGATGACGCGGCTCGGGCGCAGGTCGCCCAACTCATGGCCGCAGCAGAAGCAGCCTATGCCAACCGCGGGGATCAGGCGCAGGCCAAAGCCGCGGTTGACGCCTGGACCAAGG
>CAMYMX010000109.1 GCA_947259605.1 uncultured Polyangiaceae bacterium
AAGTCATGGAGTTCTGCCTCGCGAACAATCCTGACTATTTCTACGGCGGTCCCAACCGTTACTTCGGCATCTTCTACGCCAAGTCGCCGGGTTTTGCTGGTGGCGACATGAAGAAGGCAGCCGCGTTTTTCAATACGGCCATCGAAGCGTACCCGAACTACTACGGCACGCGAATCCTGATGGCGGAAGAATGGGCGATTAAAGAAGACAACCGACCGCTCTTTGAAGAGCTCGTGAACTACGTCCTCAAAGGCGACCCCAACGTCATTCCGGAGATCGTTCCCGAGAGCATGTGCGAGCAGCGCAAAGCCAAGAAGTTGATGGCCGAGATCGACGACGTTTTCTGATCTGAATAGGCCCAAGCGCTACAGCGTCCACAGGGCCAGCCCGAGGAGAATTCAATGCGTAAGTCCATAGTCTGTGTTTCGGCGTTTTTCGCCCTTTCCTTCCTGTTTGCCGAACCCGCTCCAGCATCGGCACAGGAGTACGTGTTGGAGATGGGGACGGTCGTTCCCGCGGGCAGCCCTTGGGCGCTGCAGCTCAAGCGCCTAAAGAAGTACGTCGAAGAAAAAACCGGCGGCCGAGTGAAAGTAAAGCTCCGCCTTGGCGGCTCGAACGAGCGCTCGCTCGCTCGACGGACCCAGATGGGGAGCAAGCAAGGCTTCGCCGGGTCCGTGGGCGGCCTGAGCTCCATCGTCCGAGAGGTCAACGTTCTCGAAGCGCCCTACGTGTTTGATACCGTCGAGCAAGCGGACAAGGCCCTCGATGACCCCGAGGTCTTGAAACAGGTTCGCTCCATTCTCGCGAAGCAACAGTTGGTCTTCGCGCTTTGGGGAGAGAACGGCTTTCGCTCGTACTTCAGCCGGCGGCCCATCCGGACGCCGGAGGATATGAAAGGGATTCGCTACCGCTCGCAGGAGGCGGTCGCACACGTGGAAGCGTACAAAGCGATCGGCGCGAGCCCAGTCACCATCGATGTCGCCAACACGATGACGAGCCTCCAGACGGGCGTCGTCGACGGCTTCGACAACACCCCGCTCTTCGCGATGGCGACAACCTGGTACCAGGGCCTCGACGACGACGAACGCAACTTGATCCTCTCGAAGCACTCCTACCAGCCAGGGATCGTCGTGTACTCCAAGAAGTGGTTCGATACCCTTCCCAAAGACATCCAAGAGGTCCTTCTGACGGTCCCCTACGACCTCACGACCTGGGGCCGCGATCAGGTCCGCAAGATGGAGCCGGTCCTGATCAAGAACCTCGTCCGCTACGGCTACGACATCCACGAACCGTCCGCGGCCGAGCTCCAGAAGTTCAAGGACAAGGAAAAGGGCGTCCCGGAGAACGTCGCAAAGCAGGTTGGTCCCGCAGGACAGAAGCTGCTCAAAGCGGTCCGCGCGGCACTCGCCAAGTAAGCCCGCCGCAAAGCCGGCTGCTGCCGGCCATGGGGTTTCACCCCCCTTGGAGGGGCTAGGCCCCGTGGTCGACGCGAAGCGGTGGCTTTACGGGGTTTCGCCATGGACGTGGACCCAGGTCCCCGGATTATCCTCCGTGGCCATGCCTCCGTGCCAGGTGTCCGGCAGGTCCGGCCCGGCCCAGTTGAATAGCCACTTCGCATCGTAAGGGGCCATGTTGATACAGCCGTGACTTCGCGGACGCCCGAACCGGTCGTGCCAGAACGCGCTGTGGAAGGCGTACGCGCCTCTGAAGTACATGACGTACGGAACGTCTTCGAGCGAATACGGCGGCTCACCCGGCTCATCGTTGTCCATGGTCGAGGTCAGGTGTTTGCCTCGGATGCGGTGCAGGCCCTTGGGTGTGAGGTAGCTCTGCTCCGGGCTGGGCGTCTTCGTTCGCCCCGTCGAGACGAGAGTCACATAGCGCGGCTGTTTCCAATCATAGGCCACCACAGCCTGTCGCCCGAGATCGACGTCGATCCAACGGTCGCCCTCGCCCACTCCTTCGGGCGGCGCGGTCGGCTCGATGACCATCACCTCGGTTTCGCGCACCAAAAGTTCGTTTCCAACGAGGAGGTAGACACTGTCGCCGATGAGGCGGCGTGATTGCACGCGGAGCCATGATCGACGCTGGAGAAGCTCACGGACGGGCTTGAGCTTTCCCCGCCCGTTCAGCCGATAGACCGTCGTCTCCTCCCGCCGGGTCACCGCGACGGGCAGATCCCAGCTGCCACCGTCCAGCGCTTGCCCTCGGAACCGGCTCCAGTCCTTGTGGCGGAGGTTCTTGGCCGGCACGAAGCCGTTTTGCTGAGTCCGCCAGTAGGTTTCGTCGTCTCTTTCGAAGCGCCGATCCAGGCTCACGTAAAACCCGGGTTGAAGGATGCGAAGCACGAGCGGGTTTTCGATGCCCGGGGTTGCCGCCGGCATCTCGGGTTCGTCGGTCGACGACGCGTCGACACCGCCGTCCTCAGGGTCGGGAAGGATCGTGTACCCCTCGTCGGCCTTCGGGATTCGCTTGTAGAGCGGGGTCTTGCGACGAACGGTCACATAGTCGTACGGCATGTCCGCGTCGCGGTCCGGTTGCCGCGCACGAAGCTCCGGAAGACGGTCGCCCGAGAACACGAGGATGTCTCGCTGCCGGCAGGCGAAGCCTCCGGTGTCGAGCTCGTACCAGCCGTCTTCGCAGCCTTCATGGCCAACCGGCTCGGTCGTGGTCGAATGCAGAAGCGCCCCCGCCCGCAGATAGCCCACTCGAGCACCCTCCGGACTGGGTGCGGATCGAATGGGCGTGACGAAGCGCTTGGCGAATACGCGCTGTGGCGGCCCGAGATCGACCGGCCTCGTTGGGAGCTCCGCTTCGAGGAAAGCCAGCGGATCCTCGACCTGGCAGCCCGCGAGCGCAAAGACAGCCAAAGCGGCGAACAGCACGCAGCCGGGGTCCATCCCTGTTCGTCGTGTGCGCTGCACAGCCTGGGTCTGCTACGAACTGTCATTAGGATGAGCACGGGTCAACAACTCGAAGCGTTTTCCACGACGTTCGGGCTCGTGGCATCCCTGGCAGTCCACGTCACCGCCTTCGCATACATCACGAGCGCGACGGCACAGTACGACTTCGACTTCGAGCTGGCGCTGCCCGCGGAGGTGGAGTTTGGTCTCACGGGTGAAATGGCGATGGCCGCCGATTCGGCACCACCCCGAGCCACAGGCTTCCCCGATCCACGATGGGCCGGAAACGCAGCACAGGACGACGACCCGGAAGAGATCGACGCCGGCGTGCCCCTGAAAGACGCCGGCACGGACGCTGACACCGACGCTGACGCTGGCACGGACGCTGCCACGGACGCTGCCTCTTTCCCCGTCGCCTCCCGCATCCCTCCTGGCGCGCAGCTGGCCCTCCGGGTCGACCTTCGCCGCGTTCGCGAATCTCCCCTGGGCCCGGATGTCACGGCGTTTTTGCGGGGCGTGCCCGATTGGCAGCTGCTTCTGGACGGATCGGAGATCGATCCCGTCGCGGACCTCGATCGGCTGCTCGTTGCAACGCCGAATCTCCAGCGATCGAGGCTCGTGCTGGCGGGACGGCATCGACGCGGCGAGGGTTTTGCTCGCAAAAGCGTGAAGCGTCTCGCCCGCTCCCGCGGAAAATCCGTGCGCTGGCAGCGACGTTTAGGTGTCCCGACGGCGACTTGGCACAACCTCGACCAAACGCGACGCACCATCGCACTTCTGAGCTCCGAGCATTTCAGCATCAGCCGGCAACAAGATCTCGAGCGAGTGCTCGCGATGGCCCAGGCGCGCGAGCTTCGAGATCCGAAAAAAGAAGGACTGCTCGCGGCTCGTGGGCCCGACGCGCTCCTATCGATGGGGCCGGACGAAGCGATCTCTTTGGAGGTCGAAGGGGTGCATCGCTTCGTCATTGGAAGCATTAAGCACGTGCCGATCCGTGTGCGTCTTGCAGTGCGTGAAACCGGCGCCGACGAAGCCACGGTGAGCGTACTGGCCACGTATGAGTCGGAGGAGCTCGCAGACCAGGCGTCTGTGTACTGGAAGAAGGTTGCGACGTTCTACTCTCAGCAGCTCATCATGAGCTTGACGGGCTTTGGAAAAACCCTTCGCCGCATGGACTTCACGCCGGATGAGAATCGAATCCAGGTTTCCTTCAAACTCAATGCCGACCAGATTCGCTTCATCCTCAGCTACGCGGAAGGCCGCCTACGCGGCTCGAGCGACGCTGCGCGCACGCGCACACGCGCGACCCCAACAAAAAAGGGGCCCTGAGGGCCCCTTTTCTCGATTCGTAGTCTCAGTGACTCAGAGGACGAGGTCCTTGAGCTTCTTGAGAGGCGTTGCGCGAATCTTCTTAGACGCCGCCTTGGGCGGAAGCATCATCTCCTCACCGGTTGCCGGGTTGCGTCCCATCCGGGCGGGTTTCGCCGGGATTTTACGAACTTTGAGCTTGATCATATCTGGAATGACAAATTCCCCCGGACCGCGGCGACCAAGCTCTTTCTTCACGAGTTCTTGAAGCGCACCAAAGACGCTCGTGATTTCCTTCTTGGTAAGGCCGCTCTTATCGGCCAGTTCGCTCATGATCTGGGCCTTCGTCATTCGCTTGCCCGCTACCATAGTTCCCTCCTAACTCTGTGACCTGCCCCTTTTGATCGAAAAGGCCCCCAAAAGAAAGCCCCAGGCAGGTACGGCGCCATCTATGCCTGTGCTTTTCCTTGCTGACAAGGGTCTTCGTACGGTTTCGCAAACAAATTTCTTAGGGTTAAGCGATCCCGAGCTGCGCCTGACGACGCTCCGCAGACCCAGGCTCCCTCGGCAAGGTCCTTTTCCCACAACCGGTCCACAAGGGATCGGACTCCGGCGTCCCGTTTTATCTGACGCCAACCACGCAGCAGAATCTGCTCTGATTTCGGTTGGATACGAGTCAAAAGGAAGATATTTCTCAGGAATCACGACCACGATCGATGGCACTAGGGGCCGGTTTTCCACAGGCGCAAAGGGTTAACGCGCGGCCTCTACGGCCGCCATGAGAGCCTCGGTTCGAGCCATCATCTCACGCTCTTCCCGCTTACTGGCGTGGTCGTAGCCGAGAAGGTGGAGGAGGCCGTGCGCCAACAAAAACGTAACTTCGTGGACGATCGCGCGATCGTGCTGGGCTGCCTGGCGGCTCGCGGTGGGCACCGAAATCACCACATCGCCGAGGAGACCCGGGGTCGTTTGCGGCCCGGGGCCTTCGTGCATCGGAAAGGCGAGCACGTCGGTTGCGCGGTTCTTCTCTCGGTATTGGCGGTTGAGCTCACGGATCGTCGCATCGTCGCAAAGCAGAATCGAAAGCTCCGCGTCGGGCAAGCCGAGGGCCTCGAGCATGGCTTCGGCACGCCACCGAAGATCGGCATGACCAACCGGGCGTCGTTGCAAGCCATGAGTGCGCAGCAATACGGGCATCGCTTGGCTACTGTATCCGGCCTCCGATTCGGTCAAGTCGGAAGGCGGGGTGCCCAAAGCGGGCCGCTTGCTATGCTCCGCGAGTGTTCGAAAGAGTACTGATCCTCCGCCGTGGAGAAGCCGCGACGCGCGTCGCTCGAACGTGTCGTCGATTGGGCGTCGAATCGATCGTCGTCGCTCCGAAGGACGAACAAGCCAGCCGGCACATCGAGGCGGCGGATCGGAGCATCGAGGTCGACTTCGACGAGGCTCGCGGCATTCCAACGGAACAGCTGCCTGCGATCCTCGAGCAGGCGGGCGCCGACGCGGCCCACCTCGGCTATCAAGGCCAGCCCGAGATGTTCGAGCTCGCGAGCGCCGCCGAAAAGGCCGATGTGGCGGTCGTCGGCACCGACCTCGACGTTCTCGGTGCCCTCGCCGACCAGGCGACCATCCAAGCGGCCGCCGAGAGGGCACAGGTTCGTACGCTCCACGACCGCGAGGACTCGTCACGGCCTCGCGAAGTCGGCGTCATGGTTGCCGCCGACTCTCACGGAGCCACCATCGCGATCGTCGAATACGACCGCAGCCTCGCGGCCTCCGAGCAGACGCTGATCCACGAAACCCCTTCACCCGACCTGCTCTTTCGGATGGACGGTGAGGCGTTCCGAATGTCCCTCTTCGAGAGCGCTCGGCGCCTTGCGGCCGAGCTCCGCTATGCAGGGCTCTTGGAGGTTCGGTTTCAGATTGATCCGTCAGGCCTGTCTTGGGTGTCTGACGTGACGATCGGCCTACCCAGACACCACACACTCATCGAAATGGTGACTGGGGTCGACCTGGTCGCGCTGCAGCTTCGAATCGCCTCGGGTGAGCCCATCCCCGAAGAGCTCGAAACGCTGACGCCCCGCGGCCACGCACTCGACGCGTCGATCTTGGCCCTCGATCAAGAAGACGCGGTCGTCTCGCTGTACGCCGTGTCGCCGGCGCCCCAAGGCCGGGTTCGCGCAACCTCGTCCGCGACGGTGGGGCTGCCTCTACCTGCAGACGACCGTCCGCTAATCGCGAAGCTCAGCACCCACGAGCCAGTTCGCCACGGCGCGCTTCTCTCGATGGACCGCATGCTGGCCGAATTACGCGTCGAGCCGTTCGCCACGAACGTCGATGCACTGCGGCGAGTCCTCGGCGACTACGCGTTCCGAGCTGGGCAGTATGACACCGAATCCGCCTTGCGCTTCGCCGCTGGCTGACGTCCCAATCGGCAACCGGCCCTCAGGCCGCGAACGTCGACTTGCG
Organism: uncultured Polyangiaceae bacterium; assembly: GCA_947259605.1. GTDB lineage: Bacteria > Myxococcota_A > Polyangia > Polyangiales > Houyiibacteriaceae > SG8-38. The sequence goes on from CAMYMX010000109.1 coordinate 6,681, forward strand.
AGCGTACACCGCCGCGTCGCCCAGTTGCTCCTCGATTCGCAGCAGCTGGTTGTACTTCGCAATGCGCTCAGAGCGCGAGGCGGAACCGGTCTTGATCTGGCCCGCATTGGTTGCGACGGCCAGGTCGGCGATGAAGGTGTCGGCTGTCTCTCCGCTCCTGTGGGAGATGATCGATGCGTAGCCGTTCAGAGCACCAAGGCGAATCGTATCGAGGGTCTCGGTGACGGAGCCGATCTGGTTGACCTTGATCAGGATCGCGTTGGCCACCCCCTGATCGATCCCCATCTGGAGGCGCTCGGTGTTCGTGACGAATAGATCGTCTCCGACCAGCTGAACCTGCGCGCCCTGGACTTCGGTCTGAACCTTCCAACCGCTCCAGTCGTTCTCGTCCATTCCATCTTCGATGCTGACGATCGGATACTTCGAACAATACTCCGCGTAGATCTTGACGAGCTCTGCCGCATCTACGGGCTTCTTATCGAAGGTGTAGACGTTCTTCTTCTTGTCGTAGAATTCGCTCGCTGCGCAGTCGAGGGCGATGGAGATTTCTTGGCCCGGTCGGTACCCCGCGGCTTCAATCGCTCGCGCGACGAACGACAGCGCCTCTTCATTGGTCGAGAGGTGCGGGGCAAATCCACCTTCGTCGCCTACTCCGGTGGCGTGTCCGGCCTCTTTCAAGAGCTTCTTGAGATTGTGGAAGGTTTCGGCGCCGGCGCGAAGCGCCTCCGAAAACGAATCGAATCCATGCGGCACGACCATGAACTCTTGAATCTCGAGGCCGCTGTCGGCATGTGCGCCACCATTGATGATGTTCATCAGTGGGGTCGGCAGAACCTGCCCCTGTACTCCTCCGAGATAGCGCCAGAGGGGAAGCCCCACCTCTTCGGCCGCGGCGCGCGCAACGGCCATCGAAACGCCCAGGATCGCGTTGGCTCCGAGCTTCGCCTTAGAGGGGGTGCCATCGTGATCGAGCATGAGCTGATCGACCTCGGCTTGGTCGAGCGCCTCGGCGCCGATCACCTGCGGCGCGATCTCATTCACAACGTTCTCGACGGCCTTCAAGACTCCCTTACCCATGTACCGGCTCTTGTCTCCATCGCGAAGCTCGAGCGCCTCGTGCTCGCCGGTCGATGCCCCCGACGGGACGGCGGCTCGGCCAGTCGCGCCGCCCATCAATTCCACGTCGACCTCGACGGTGGGATTTCCCCGGGAGTCCAGAATCTCTCTTGCGCCTACGGCGATGATCTCGGTCATGAATTCACCTCGCGCTCGACTTAGCGGCTGATTAGGGGCGATGCAAGGATGTGGGTGCTAGGCTCGGCCGCCATGCACGCCCTGCTGTTCATTCCTTGGTTTCGACTCGAGTCTTGGGACATTCCGCTGCCGTTCTCCGTTCCGGTTTTGGGAGACACCCTGTCGATTCAGCCGTTCGGCGTTCTCGTCGCCACAGGAGTGCTCCTTGGCGCCTGGGTCGCCGGCCGCTTCGCGCGGCGCAACGGGCTGGACACCGTGGCCACCGGCGACCTCGTGACCTATGCGGTCGTGACCGGGTTCATCCTCGGGTACTTTCTAAACGGCCTGTTCTACGAACGAGAGACTTTCATGGAGGTCCTACGCCATCCCTCTCTGCTCTTCTCCACCTGGCTTGGGCTCTCTTCGTACGGCGGTTTTTTTGGGGGCATCCTCGGCTGCTTCATTTGGAAGTACCGCAAGAAGATGGACCTGCTCCCCTATGCCAACGCAGTCTGCTTTGGCTTGCCTGTTGGTTGGTTGTTCGGGCGCATGGGTTGCTTCGTCGTCCACGATCATCCGGGGAAGGTCACCGAGTTCGCGCTGGCCGTCTCGGACTACCGGTTTGGCGCGCCGCCCTATCAGCCGCGTCACGACCTGGGCCTGTACGAGGTGTTCTTCTCGTTGTTGATCATCGGGCTGTTCGTCTGGCTCGAACGTAGAAAGCGTCGCGCGT
>CAMYMX010000110.1 GCA_947259605.1 uncultured Polyangiaceae bacterium
GGATTCCCGATACGGTCGACGATTGTCCGGACGAGCCGGAGGACTTCGACGGCTTCCAGGATGAAGACGGATGCCCAGACCCAGACAACGACGGCGACGGTATTCCCGACGAGAAGGATCTCTGTCCGAACGACCCGGAAGATTTCGACGGTTTCCAGGATGAAGATGGCTGCCCGGATCTCGACAATGACAGCGACCGGATCCTCGATGTGGATGATGCCTGCCCGAATGACCCGGAGACCTACAACGGCCACGAAGACGAGGATGGCTGCCCAGACAAGGGCTTGGTGATCCTAGAAGACACGCAGATCACGATTCTCGAAAAGGTCTACTTCGAAACCGACAGCGCCATCATCAAGTCGCGCAGCTTCCCGCTGCTCGACGCGGTCGCCGCGACGCTCAACGCCAGCCCGCAGATTACGCTCGTCGAGATTCAGGGCCATGCGGACGAGAGGGGCAGCGACGGCTACAACATCAAGCTGACGCGGGCTCGGGCAGCCTCGGTCATGAATGCGCTCATCGAACGCGGCGTCCTCAAGCAGCGCCTGAGGTCGGGCGGATACGGCGAACGATGTCCGGTCGACCCCAAGCACAACGCAAAGGCTTGGGAACGAAACCGGCGCGTGGAGTTCAAGATCATCGAAACCGACGCCGGGCCGACCGGAGTTGAGGTAACATGCCCACGCGGCCTTTCTCTGGTGCCGAGGTGATATGTCGCGCGAGCGCTTCGTCGAGTTGATGACCCCTGCACTGATTCGATTCAGTCAAGACTTGAAATCGGTCTTACGGATCGTCGAAGACCCCGAGGTCGACGACGAGAGCCGAATCGCGGCCGCCGGTGCTCTGCTACACGTGATTTTTTCGAGCGGCGCCATCCCGGGCGTTCGCGGCGTGTTGCGTCACCTGGGGGACGTGCTGCTGATTCGGCTCGTGCTGAGCGAAGTGCGTGAGCGATCTCCGGACGCGTTCGACAAGCATGCACAGGTGTCTCCGGAGATGTTTGATCCCTTGTCCGACGAGCTCGACGCGATGCAAGCCTACCTCGGCGATCGAGTCCGCGTCCTCGAGCAAATCGCCAAGAAGCTTCCGACTCTGAATCAGCAGGGGCATGAAGCCGCGCACTGCGTCGAGGATTCGGAATCGAGCACCTGGCTGTACGACGCGGTCCAGGAGGCCTTGATCGACGAAATCGATTTCGACGAAGAAGACGTCATCCGCGAGCTGAAGCAGGTAGACCAGATCTTGGCGCCACTCGCCTCGCGCGTCGCTCGATAGCTCGCTACGCGGCTCTCCGTCGAGGCTCGGAGATTTCGCGCAGCAGCCAGGTTCCGCGCGATGCCTTTACCGGATTGGGAGGCTTGTGAGCGAGCACTCGGAGCAGCGCGACGGCATCTAGATTCCATTCCACGAGCCGCAGTATGCTGCCATTGGGGGCGCGGAGATCGAATTCGACATGGGTCCGGCGACGCATGAGATCATCGGCGTCCGATTGCGCGCGCGTTTCGATCACCAGCATCACTTTGCGGCGAAGCACGAAGCCGACGGGGCTCGAGGCAAGCGCGAAGCTCACAGAGTTGAGCCCGGCTCTGTGAGTCGATAGGTGAGCGCGGAGCCGAGTTCCTTCATCCGATGACAGCTCCCAGGAGAACGACATCTCCGGTGCCTCAGCCGGCACTCTGAGCTCCAAGGCGAATTGACGGAGTGCATCGGCTGCCTGGGAAGCAGTGGCCGGCATGTGGTAACGCGTTCCAGTGAGAAACACGGGCAAGAGAAGCAGCGCGGCGGTCGCTTCACCGAGCGCGATCAGGCAGGTGCCGCTGGCGAGCAAGACCACGAGACCGATCGCGCTGGTTCCGTCAAGCAGCTCGCTCGCTCGGGTTTGAAGGTGCGGAAGCTCTTTGAAGAGAGCAGGGCGCCAATCTTGGCGTAGGTCCCCAGTTGGCAGCCGGACCGGACGGTGCAGTGCGAAAGCGACGAACGGCGCCGCGCACAGGAAGTAGCTCGGGGCGAGCCATTGGCCGATGGCAAGGACGATTCCGCTGACCGTAAGTACGGAGACCCAGGGCGAACGCACGAGAAGCGCGTCCGGTCCCATGCGAACCTGGATCGTGCGCCGCTTCAGGAGCACCAGGATCGCGACCAGGAGCAGAGGCCAAGCGATCGGGCGTTCGTCGGGCGTGCTCAGAGGACGAAAGCCCGCGGGCGTAGGTGCATCCGGCGCGGACGCGGGCAGGTCGAGCGCCCGAAGTGGCACATCCACGGTCAGCGGCCAGGCGGTCAAGCGCGGAAGATGAATTCGCCGCCACTCGATGGTGGTTCCGTCGCGGTGCTCCGCGACCTGGAAGTCGACGCCAGGCGGGGTGTCGTGCAGGGCACTCGGAACCGAGGAACCTTTGGGAGCTCTGATCTCAACCACGACGTCGTGCAGACCCGTCTCCCAGGCCGGCACCGACCAAATGACGCGCGCTAGGTCCGTCTCCTCGATTGCACGCACGTCGGCCTCAATGCGGTACCGCATGAATACCCGGTATTCGCCTCTCCGCGGCGCTTCCCTCCTCGGAAACGACAGGTGTATCCGGCCGTCGTCGAGAACCTCAGCCTCCGGGCGAAAGATCTCGCCTTCCTCCGAACGAAAGTAGGGAGGCCGATAGCGGTTCAGCTCTACTCCGTCTCCCAGGTCGACGAGCGCGAGCTCGTGCAGCCAGCCGGCGTGAACCTCGACGTCCAGCCGAAGAAGCACGCTCAGCGTTGCGTCGCGCTCGACATCCACCGTGGCCCGCGCGCCCTTGACCACCGTACGAGTCCAGGCCTGCGCCGTGGAAGACGAGCCAAGAACGGCGGCGAAGACGCAAAGCAGGAGGGCTGAACCGAGGCTGGGGCGCATGGACCGAACCTACGGAATTCCTCTTGTCCAGTGAAATTTCCTACTGGATCCGGATCCAGGATGGCATGAACAACAGGACGAACAGAAAAAGGGTTAACCAGCCGACGACCCTGCGCCTGGGTGAGAGCGGACCGTCTTCGGTCGGCGGATGGCCCGGGCCGGTTGCACGCGTGAGGAGCCACAGGACGAAGGCCCAGACCAACCAATGACTGCCCGCAGTCGCGTCCGCCAAGAGCGCGTCCCCGCGAAGTCCGTCGAGATAGCTGGGAATGCCGTACGCCGCACCCACGACGATCGCGAGAAACGGCAGCAGGCGAAGGACATTCCTGGAAACCTGGTTCTGGCGTCGGCCGAGGAGGGCATACGCGATGTGGCCGCCGTCGAGCTGGCCGAAAGGAAGCAGGTTGATCATCGTCACGAGCAGCCCGGCCCAGCCGGCGAGCGCGGTAGGGCTCAGCATGATGTCGTATCCCTCGGGGATGGGACCTTGAAGCGCGTTCAGAAGGCCCAGGTACAGGAGCGAATGGCCTTCGAGAACGTAGGGTCCCTCGGGAAGGGGCTGCACGGGCGAGGTGGCGAGACCATACGCGATCACCGGGAGCGCGACGGCCATGCCGGCGAGGGGGCCCGCGGCTCCGATGTCGAGCAGCGCATTTCGAGAGCGGATCCTCTCGCGGATCTGGATCACCGCGCCCAAGGTCCCGAGCAAAAAGAACGGAACCGGGATGAAATACGGTGGCGAGACGTCGACTCGATGGTACTTGCCCGCGAAGAAATGGCCGAACTCGTGAGCGAGCAGGATGGCCATGAGTGGGAACGAAAACACCCAGCCGGCCCCGAGCTCAGCGAGCGAGCTTGGCGCTTGTCCAAGGACCATTCCGGCGCCGACGAACAAGGTCGAGGCAAAGGTCAGGGCAATCAGGGTCAGCGGCAGGGCCCAGTTCACGTTTCGCCTCTGCACGGCGTGCCTGTAGCATGTGCGTTGCGAAGCGCACGATCTGCTATTCTTCGGAGCGGATGGACCTCTACAGCGCGGCCAAGCGGCTCAACCGGCCCTTCGTCTTCAATGACGAACGATCCACCCGGGCTCTGACGATTTCGGATCATGGATTGATTGGCGACGGCTTCTCTGCCGCCCTCGTCCGGGCGGACGGCGCCATCGACTGGCTCTGTTTGCCGCGTTTCGACAGCCCGAGCGTCTTTGCCGCGTTGCTCGACGAGAAGAATGGCGGCTCCACCTCGGTCAGCCCCGTAGAGTATCCCTTCGAGAGCCTTCAGCGCTACGACCCGGGCACCAACGTGCTCGAGACGGTGTTCCAAATCGAGGGTCGCGGGACCATTCGACTCACCGATTATATGCCCTGGACCGACGATCCGCGATCCGCGATGCACGAGGTTCACCGTCGTGTGCAATGCGTGGAGGGCGAGGCGGTGGTCAAGGTCGTCTTCGATCCGCGGTTCGACTACGGTCGCGTCAGCACGACCTTCGAGATCGATGGGCGCTCCGCGCTGGCCAAAGGCGCAACGGGAGAGCGTCTCTTAGCCGTTCTCGGCGGTGTCGGACAGTGGGAACAGCGGCTCGAAGGCGGCGTGGAGGCGGTTTTTCGACTCAAGGCCGGTGAGCGCGGATGGCTCGTGATCAGCTGGAACGCAACGGAGTCGGAGTCGATCCTAGCGTATCGCCCGTTCGACGCACTTCGCAAGACTCGGCGCCGCTGGCGCGACTGGACGCAACAGCTCGAATACGATGGCCCGTGGCGACACCACGTGACGCGATCGGCACTTCTGCTGAAGCTACTCATGTACGCGCCGACGGGGGCGATGGTGGCTGCGCCAACGACGTCGATCCCCGAATGGCTCGGCGGTGTTCGCAATTGGGACTATCGCTATACCTGGACGCGCGATACGGCGATGGCGGTTCGTGCGGCCAATTTGCTCGGCTGCGATCGAGAAGCGCGCGAATTCTTCCACTTCGTCCGGGATACCCTCGAACGCGATCGAGAGCTTCACATCATGTACGCGGTCGATGGCGGCCGTGTCCCCGATGAACGGACCCTCGAGCACTTCGCGGGATATCGCGGTTCGAAGCCCGTACGCGTCGGAAACGGCGCGCGTGACCAGCTTCAGCTCGACACCGCCGGCGCGCTCATGGACGCGGCCTACGTGTACGAACGCGGTGGCGGCTCACTCACGGCGCGAGGCTGGCGGCGGCTCCGGAGCGTCGTCGAGAACGTGGTCGCCATGTGGGCCGAGCCAGACCATGGCATTTGGGAGCCGCGCGCCGGCAAGCGGCACAACGTGCACTCGAAGCTCATGAGCTGGCTTGCGCTTCGGCGCGGCGCCGAGCTGGCGCCCTTGTTTGGCGACCAGCACCTGCAGGCCCGATGGCAGCAAGTCGCCGATCAGCTCCACGCCGAGCTCTGCGCGCGGGGCCTGGACAAAACTGGAAAGCGGTTCGTTGCCGCCTACGATCACGAGCATCCCGACGCGTCCCTGCTCCTCTTGCCGATTCATGGCTTCCTGCCGCCCAACGACGAGCGAGTCCTCCGCACGGTCGAATGGATTCAGGCCACGTTGAGCGATGGGCCGTATGTGTATCGCTATCGCACCGACGACGGCGTCGGCGGGGAAGAAGGCGCATTCGTTCTTTGCGGCTTCTGGTTGGCTGAGGTTTTGGCGATGGCCGGGCGCATCGACGAAGCTCAGCAGGTTTTCGTCGCACATGCAGAGGCCTCGAACCACTTGGGTTTGCTCGCGGAGCAGATCGATCCTGGAAGTCGGACGCTCCTCGGGAACTTCCCACAGGCCTTTAGTCACCTCGGTCTCATCAACGCAGCGGCCAGGATCGACCTGGCGCTGCGGCTGCGGGATGAAGGCTCTGCTCGCGTACCCGAGGTCGAGATCGGTCGCTAGGGGGAGAGCATGCCGAGTGCAAATGAGGTGAAGCTTCGACGAGACCTGGTGCTGCGGTTTGCCTCGTATGCAACCGTCGTTGGTTTGCTGACGGGTCTCGGCCTTTTCTTTTATGCGGGTATGCGCGACGCCGCGTCTTGGGTCGTCTTCCTTCTGGCGACCCTCGCTGTCGTGGTGGGGCTGGTCCGGCTCGTTCGTTCGACAGTGCGCCGTTCTTTCGAGAGCTCGCAGCCCAAGGCAGCGGCTGGCCCCGTTCGAGCGGCCGCGGAGCCGGTCGTCGAGCCGGCGGCCGGGGATGGAGAGATGCGCGGGGACGACGAAGTGGACTACCTGACCGCGCTCCGCCACGAGTTCCGTACGCCGCTCAACGCGGTCCTTGGTTTCTCAGACGTGCTGTTGAGCGGCATCGACGGTGATGTGAACGAGTCGCAGCGCGAAGATTTAGAGATCATTCGTGCCTCCGGGATTCGGCTGAAACTGCTGCTCGACAGTGCGCTCGATCTTTCGCACCTCGCCGACGACCAACTTTTGTTGAACGCCGACCGTATCGACGTTCGAGATCTCGTGGCCCGAGTTGCGGCCGAAGCAGGACAGCTCTGGTCGAACAAGCGAAGCGCCAAGTGCGTTCTGCCGAACGAGCCGTGCATCACCCAAGCGGACGAGAGCCGCCTTCGCCGCTCCATTCTCGTGCTCGCCGACTTCCTCGCGACGGACCATCGTGATGCCGACATCGAGTTGAGTCTCGCTCGCAGCGGGGCCTATCTCGCGATTGAAATCACGGCGGGCGCTTCGGATCGCCTCTCCTTTGATGCGTTGCCGACCACCGCGGAGGTTCTTGCATCGGAAGACGCCTCGGAGATTCGCCGCTGGCCGGTCGCCGTCACGGCCGAGGTCATCTCGCGGCACCAAGGCTCGCTTTATCATGGCAATGCGCCGTCCCGGTTCTTGGTTCGACTGCCTCTGCAGGGTGCACGATGAGAACCGAAAGACCGACCTCGATTTCGAAGCTTCGTTGGGGAATTGCTGCTGTTTCGATCTTCTTTGCCGCCGCCTGGCTGCTGTTGGCCGGTGAGGGCCGCTTCCGAGCAGCGTTCCTCGTCTTGGGAGCGAGCCTGTTCCTGGGGGCAGGCCTGCTGCGTTCGGTCGAGCGGCTGCTGCGCGCTTCGCAGTCGTCGCGACCCTTGGATCCCGTCAATCCCGCCATGCCTTCCATGCTCGAAACGATCGAGACGCACTCGGCGAAGCCGGAGCTGCCCGCGCGGCAACGCGCCCGCTTCTTTGGGGCGCTCGGTCACGAGCTTCGAAACCCGCTCAATTCGGTTACGGGGTTTTCCGATATGCTGCTCAGCCGCGTCGATGGCGAGCTCAACGCCGAGCAGGAGAGCAGCGTCCGCACGATCCGCGCGAGCGCGGAGCGGCTTCTTCGTTTGGTTTCGACGGTGGTCGACCAATCGAAGATCGAGGCAGGGACGCTTCGCTTGCAACAACAGTGGGTGGTGCCCGACGAGCTCATCACCGACTCCATCGGGTTCGCGCGGTCTCGGGCCGAGGGCATTTCGGTGATCGGCGGGGTTGCCGATGGGCTTCCACGGGTGTTCGTTGACCGGCATCGAACCGTACACGCGCTCGTGAGCCTCGCGGTGCTGGTCATACGTTCGTCGGGGACCGACATCGTGATGCGCGTTGCGCCGCCGCGACGCGACCAGGTCGGCAAGGGGTTCGTCCAATTCGACCTGATGGCGACGCTCAAGGATTCCTCCGCCGATACCCTGGCCATCGTCGAACGACTCGAAACGCCGCTGTCCCGCTCAGATGCGCTGGGCCTGGAGGTTGCGGTCGCGCGAAGCGTGATCGAAGCGCAAGGTGGGCGCATCTGGACCGAAGCTGGTACAGCCGGCAGCCTTCGCGTCTGTATGACCTTGCCGACCTCGGCGAACTAGGTCTCGTCCGGCTTGGACGCGTCTAGGATGGCCTGGTAGGCCCGATTGCGTTTCCAGCCGAGGTCTTGCTGGAGCCTCTGCGTCATCTCTTTGTTCGAAAGACCCTCGTGTTTCCATTCGACCAAGAGCGCGTCGAGGTCGACGTCTTCGACCGCTCCGTCCGCGGCTTTGCCTTCGACGACGACCGTAATTTCGCCCCGCGCTGGGTTCGAAAGCTCTCCCCGAACTTCTGAGACCGCGCCGCGAATGGTTTGCTCATGCATCTTCGTCAGCTCGCGGCAGAGGGCGATTTGCCTCTCGCCCCCCAACTCTCGTTCGAGGTCCTCCAAGGTCGCATGGATGCGATGGGGCGATTCGAACAGCACCACCGTGACCTCCGAGTGTGCGATCCGCTGAAGAGCGCTGCGTCGGTCTCCGCCCCCACGAGGCAGGAACCCTTCGAAGACGAAACGACGGACGGGGAGTCCAGCGACGCAAAGAGCCGCCAAGACGGCGCTTGGACCTGGGATCGCTTCGACGGAAATGCCCGCCTCGGCCGCGCGCGAGACCAGGTAGACCCCGGGGTCGCTGACCACTGGCGTCCCCGCATCGCTCACCAAGGCGTAGTGAGCCCCGTTGGCGAGCTCGTCGACGATTTGAAGCACCTTGTCGTCGTTGCTGTGTGCGTGAAAGGAACGCAGCGGGGTCGAGATGCCATGCTTCGCGCAAAGCGTCCGTGTATGGCGGGTATCCTCCGCGAGAATGAGGTCGGCTTCGCCCAGAACGCGCAGTGCCCGTAGCGTGACGTCTTCGAGACAACCGATGGGCGTCGCAACCACGGACAGGCGGCCTGACATCCCCTGGCGTTACCACATCTCCGCCGCTTCGCGACCCGGCCGCTCAGGGAGATTCGTAGACTTCGACG
>CAMYMX010000111.1 GCA_947259605.1 uncultured Polyangiaceae bacterium
GTATGGCTCGCGGGTCGTCGTCCTCGATTCCAACGAGCTTCGCGCCGAGAAGCTCGCGACCGTGCTCAGCTCGCGCGGTGTTCAGATCGCGGCGGCGGACTTCTCGACCGCGGTGATTCCGCGGATTCGTGAGGTCGATCCACAGGTCGTCGTGTTGGACTCTAGTGCCGTCGGTGGCCACGGCGTCGATTTCGTGCGCGCCATGCGAAAAGACCCTCAGCTGCGTTGGGCCTCGATGCTGGTCGTGCGTTGGGAAGACTTCTGGCCGACCTCCGAATCGGATGCGGAACCCGACCTCCCCCAGCTTGCAAGCCGGCTACTTCCGATGATCGATCAAGACGCCGAGCAAGCTCGCCGCGCCGAGCGCGAAGTCGATTTCGACACCAGGCTGGAGCTGATTGGGCCGGGACGTCTGCTCCGCGCGCTCGGCTCCGTTCCAGGTGTCCGCCGCGTGTCGATTAGCGGAAGTCGGCGGAACATCGACGTTGACATCGCCGACAACTCGATCCTGGGCGCCTACGCCACGCTGGACGAGGGGACGAAGCAGACCCTGCAGGGCATCCCGGCGCTCCTGGCTCTGTGGGGCCTGAACGCAGGCCGCGTATCGGTGCGGGAACAGGACTTACCCTCGGTAGCGAACATCATGATGCCGGTGGACGAGGCGCTCGGTGTGGTCTCGCATGAGCTGGGCTTTGCAGACGGCGACGCGCGCGTCGAAGTCAACGCCGCAACGATTCCGCCCGGTGTGCCCGAAGCCGAGGAGTTTGCGACGGAGCCTCCGGAGTCTGGAACACCCCACGCCTTCGAAGAATCGAAGACGATGGCGCCCGCGCGCTTTGCGCATCTACAAGCCGCGGTTGGCGGAGCTCCGGCCGGCGCGTTTCCAGACGAAGAAACTCCAACCAACAAGCTTGGGCGGATGCTCGGTCGTGTAGAGACCAAGCAACGTACCGTTCCCGTGCCCGTGCCCCGAGGAGTGGAGGAGATGCACGACCACAGCGGCCACGTCGATCACGCACATGCGAAGCCCCGGAAGGCGAAAAAGACCGAATTCGGTTTGGCCCCGGTCTTCGAGATGCTGCCGCAGGAAGTGCTCGAAACGCAGAAAACGGCTCCTATGCCGCAGAAGCCAACTCCACCGCCGCCGCCCGTCGAAAGCCGAACACCCGACGTAGAGCCCGTCGGCAAGTCGGACTCCATCTTCGAGCCCCAGCTGGCGCGAAAATTGGAGGGTGCGACGATGCTTGCACCCGGGCCGACGTCCCAGGGCATGCCAGCTTCCATCCAAGCTTTGCTCCTGACGGCATTGATCGCGGGAGTCGGCGTCCTCGGCTGGCAGCTCTGGATGCGCAGCAGCTCGGAGGCACCGGAGTCGGCGGAAGCGACATCGGACGCCGAGGGCAAGACGGGACCCATCACCGGGTCGCTCAACGCAGTCCAGGCGGCCGAGGAAGCCGATCTCGAGGGAGAAGAAGTCGCCATGGCGTTCGAGGAGGGCGAGGTCGAGCAGGAGGAGCCCGCCACCGCGAAGGTCGCCACCGCGAAGGCCAAACCGAAAGCCGCCTCCAAAGCTCCCGTGAAAACAGCCCAAAACGGCGAGCCCAGGCCCGCAAAGAGCTCGCCCGCAGTCGCATCGGCCAACGCCAGGGTCCCCACCCAGAATTTGCCGCGCGATCCGGCGAAGGCGTCGGACGTGCTCGTCCATCGCGCAATCCCCATGATTCGGAGCGGTCGGCTTTCCCTCGCCGAAGCCACCCTGGATCGCGCGTGGGAGCTCGATCCGAAGAACCCGCAGGCGATGGCGGGTTACGCGGCTCTCTTCATCGCCAAAAAGGACCCGGGCCGTGCGACCAAATGGGCCAAGAAAGCCGTCCGAAAGCGGCCGCGCCGGGTCGAATACCACGTGCTCTACGGTGATGCGCTCCGGCTGGAGGACGACATGGACGCTGCTCGCAAAGCCTGGCGAAAAGCCCTGTCGATCGACCCAAACAACCGGGCCGCCAAGGCCCGTCTTGCCGAGACCGGCAAGCGCGTCGCCAATTAGTTGCCCTGGGTCGAGCCTCGGGCCTAGCGTCGGGCCATGGCGAGACGATTTTGGTGGGCGGCCGTGCTGATTGGGATCAGCGGCTGCTTGATACAGAACTTGAGCCCTGAAACACGCATGCGTGATTCGGTGATCGAGCTCAACGAAGGCGCCCGCTGGGGCCGTATGGACGTCGCGGGCGGACACGTCGCGCCGACGTTCCAGACCCAGTACAAGCTCTCGCACATGCGATGGGGCCGTGACATTCAAATCGCGGACACGGAGATACTCGGCATGAACCCCGAAACCGACGACGAAGGCCAAGGCGCGTTTTCACGGGTCGCGGTTCGTTGGTACGACGAGAGCACGATGGTCTTGGCCAACACCGTCATCCGGCAGACCTGGCAGAAGCACAAGCAGACCTTCGTGTTGACCAACGAATCGATCGAAAGCGGGCATCCCGGCCTGCTGGTGATTCCGGAAGGCCCGCAGCAGACCCAACCCGCCGCGGAGCCTGAACAATACGATTCGTTCGACGACGACTCGCAGTGGAGCAGCGTCTACTGACTCAGTCGATACCGACGGCGCTTCGCACCCGCTGAATGGTCGCGTGTGCAATCTCGCGCGCTTTGCCGGCGCCCGCATGGAGCAGCGCATCCAGCTGCGCTTCGTCCGCGCGAATCGATAGATACGCTTCTCGCTTGGGGCCGATCTCTGCTTCGACGGCTTCGAAGAGCGCTTCTTTGGCATGGCCCCAGCCGTAACCGCCCGCTTCGAGCTTCCGCTTCATCTCCGAAGCGTCTCCCGGAGCAACCAGCGCGTAGAGATCGTAGACCGTCGAACCCTCCGCTACCTTGGGATCCTCGAGGGACTCCGAGCTGGTCTTGATGCCCATGATCACTTTGCGCAGCTTCTTCGGGGGCTCGAAGAGCGGGATCCCGTTACCCTTGCTCTTGCTCATCTTTTCGCCATCGGTACCGGGTACGAGCGGAGCCTCGCCGATCAAGGCTTCCGGGATGACCAAGGTGCCCTCTCCATAGGCGTGATTGAGCCGCGTTGCGATGTCGCGCGTGAGCTCGAGATGTTGTTTCTGGTCTTTGCCGATCGGGACGACGTCGGTGTCGTAGAGGAGGATGTCGGCCGCCATGAGCACCGGGTAGTTGAAAATGCCCGCATTGGGAGACTCCCCACGAGCAAGGGCGTCTTTGAACGCATGACCCCGCTCGAGCTGACCCGTCGCGAGAAGGCAGCTCAAGACCCATGTGAGCTCGAAGACCTCGGGCACATCGGACTGCCGGTAGAGCAAGGTGCGATCGGGGTCGAGCCCACAGGCCAGCCATGTTGCCGCGACGTCGCGAATGTATCCGCGAAGCGCCTCCGCGTCGCGGACCGAGGTGAGCGCGTGATAGTCGGCAATGAAGTAGAGCGTTCGGTAACGATCGACTAGCGAGAGCGCCGGCCGAATTGCGCCCAAGTAGTTGCCCAAGTGCGGAAGGTGCGTGGGCTTGATGCCGGTGAGAGACGTCTTCACGGGGCGAGAGACTGTCCCATGTGGACATGGGCGGCAACCGGGGTATCTTCGACGGCCCGAAGAGAGGAAGCATGACAAGTCGTCCGTTCAAGGTTTTGGGAATCCAACAGGTCGCCGTCGGCGCGCCCAACAAGAGCGCCCTGCGCCGGCTTTGGGTCGACACTCTGGGTCTGACACCGCACGGGAATTTCAAGAGCGAAAAGGAAAACGTCGACGAGGATATCGTGACGATGGGTGCGGGCCCGTTCACGGTTGAAGTCGATTTGATGCAGCCCATCGACCCCGAGAAGAAGCCCCGAGTCGACGCGCCGCCCCTCAACCACATCGGTCTTTGGGTCGACGACATCGACGCAGCCGTTCAGTGGCTGGGCGATCGAGGTGTTCGGTTTACCCCGGGAGGCGTCCGTCCGGGCGCCGCGGGCCATCGGGTCTGCTTCATTCATCCCAAGGGCAATGAAGCTGCGCCCATCGGCGGAGAAGGCGTGTTGATCGAGCTCGTCGAGGCGCCATCCGAAGTCCGCGAGGCGTTCGAAAAGATCAGTCTGGCTTCCAAGCAAGTTTGAGGTCCGAAACCCGGATGTCCGATTTCCTCGGACGGACGACCACTTCTTCGAGCTCGGGCTCTTCCCGTTCCATCGCTGCGGCGAGGGCGCGGACCTCCTCTTCGGCCTCGATCTCGAGCGACCGCAGCTCTTCTTGGAGGTCTTGCAGGTTCTCCTCGGCGCGAGTCACGTCTTCACGCTCCCGCGCAATTCGGCCTGCGCCTCGCGCCGCAGTAGTGGCACGGCCCATGCCACGGCTTCCGAAAATCGCGCCAAGGACGGTGGCGCCCATCGAAATCCCAGTCTGCAGCTTCTGCTGATCGTACTGACTCTTCTCGCGTTCGACCTTGTCCTGGGCCCTGCCGACGCGGGTTTCCATGGCCCTCACCTTCTTGGTGAACTGCCGACGAAGCTTCTCGGCGGCCTCATCGCGCAGTTCGCGTCGCGCAAGCTGCAGCCTCGCCGAGAACTCGGCTTTGGTTTCACCCGGCTTCGACCGGAGCTTCAACGCCTTGTTTCGCCATAGAGTCCTGGGACGAGTCTGATAGAGATGGTCCTTGATCTGTTTGCCGTAGCTCCGGAAGCGCGCCTTCCCGACCGAACCCGCCGGCGGCGCGACGAACTCGGCTTCGTCCGGCGCATCATGATCGTAGTCGAGCGCGTCCGCGCCCACGAGCTCCGCCGATTCCCAAGGCGAGTCTTCGTCGAGCGGTGCGAGAATCAAGAGCTCGTCCCATTCGTCGAGGCCCTGGGACGCTCGCACATAGTGCAAAGAAACGGAGGCCAGCACGTGCGAGCGATACGTGCCCGGCTCATCGCTCAGAAACGCCTCTTCGATGCCGGCTGCAACGACGGGTCGAGCCCCTTTGGAGGCGCCGACTCGGCGTTTGGGCTCGGCGGCTTCGCCCGCAGCAGGCGCTGCCCGGTCCTTGGCAGGGCTCAAGAGCTTGATTTGTTTGCGCGTGAGCGGCCCGCGCAGATACGACATGGCCCAGCGCGTGTGGAACAAGACGTCCCTTTCGTCGTGTGCGTTGTGTAGCAAGAAAACGCGGCTGCGAAGGCTGGCCAACAGGCGTTCGATCTCGCCCCGGTCGAGGGAGCTTCCCGAAGACGACGATGCGCCCGCGAGCCCGTCGACGACGCGTGCCACGTCGCGCTCTGTTTGAAGGCGCCCGAGAAACCAGGTCCCACAATTCGAAAGGGCTTTGTAGTCGAGGTCGACCGGATTCTGGGTCGCGAGGACGATGCCGAACCCGTATGCCCGGGCCTGCTTGAGCAGTGTGAGTAGCGGCCTCTTCGATGGAGGCTCGGAGACGGGTGGTAGAAACCCGAAGACTTCATCCATGTAGAGGAGCGCGCGAAGGCTGGATGTGCCGGACTGGCGACGAACCCAGGAGACGACCCGGTTGAGCAATGTGCTCACGAAGAACATGCGCTCGGCCTCGCTCAGGTGCGCGATGGAAAGAATTGTGATTCGTGGCTTACCGTCCTCGGTCCAGAGCAGTCGCTGAATGTCGAGGGGTTCTCCATCCAGCCAGGTCGAAAACCCGGGCGACGCCAGAAGCCCATTCATCTGCATCGCTAGCTTTTGCCGCTCGGACTCCCCGTAGAAGGTCTCCAAGTCCATGACGCCAATCCGATCGAACGGCGGCGCCGAAATCCTGCGGACCAAGTCCCCGAGCTGCACCGACTCCCCCTTGGACCAGGCGTGGGACAGGAGATTGGACAGCAGGATGTGCTCTTTGCTGTTCACCGGGTCGGGGTCGATGCCGAGGAGCGCCAGTAGACCTGACACCGCCCCCATGATCTGGTCGCGCTGCTCATCCAGGTCTGCGTCCTCGGCCGGCGGGTCGAACGACTCCAAGACCCGAAGCGTGCGGCCCGCAGAGCTCCCCGGCGTGTAGATCGAGATGTCGACCGCGTCGCGGAAGCGCGCGATTCGGGCACCGTCCTGCCCCCATTTCGCAAGGCCCTCACGCCAGAGGCTCGACACCGCTTCGGCCTGCGCGGCGACCGTACGTCCTTTCCGTTCGGCTTCTGCCGGATCGATCCAGGGCTCGAAGTCGCTTGGGCGGAGCTCGGGAAACGTGAGAGCCAGGTTTCCGAGGTCGCCCTTGGGATCGATGCAGAGCGCCGGGATCCCATCGATTGCGGCTTCTTCGAGAAGCGACAGGCAGAGCCCGGTCTTGCCGCTGCCGGTCATGCCGACGCAGACGGCGTGGGTGGTGAGGTCTTTCGAATCGTAGAGGACGGGCACCTCGGTTGGCTCTCCGCGCTCCGGGTCGAGCTCTCTGCCGAGATAGAGCTTCCCGAGCTTTTCGAAGTCGATCACGGGGCCCGGTCTCCCGCTCGCTCCTCTTCGAGGAGCAGTTTCCGCGCCATCTCGAACTCGAAAAAGCTGACCATGTTCGTGTCGAGCACCTGTTGGAGCTGCTCGCGCGACCCCTTTTCGTCACCGTCGATGAAGAGCCGGGTGCCTTCGTAGTAGAGCGCCTCGGTTCGCTCTCCCAAGTTCGAAGCCACGCTCAAGAGCCCCGCATAGTCGAGCTCGCCGGCACCGAAGCTCGCGAGCTTGCCCCACCAGTTCGAGCTGCCCCCGAGGCTCCGTAGAAGCTCCCGATGTGCTTCGACCGGCGGCTCGCCGGCGCGAGCCGTGATGAACTGGATCCAAAGCGTGAAGTAAACCTTCCATTCGGGAGCGAGATTGAGGTGCAGCTGGGACATCCGCCACACAGAAGACGCCAGCTCGATGTCGACCGGCGCCGAGACGAGGTGCGCGAGGATGCCAGCGTAGACGTCGCGCCATTGTGGCGCGAAGGTGATCGCACTTTCGAAGGCATCGACTGACTCCTCGTGACGACCCAGCTGATCGAGCAGGACCCCGCGCCGCATCTCGACGATCGCGCCGGTGGCCCCTTCGACCTGATCGCGAGCGTCCGTCCAGGCTTCGAGCGCAGCCTCGTACTGAGATTTCATCTCACCGATCTTGCCTTGGGCACGTGAGGCGTTGCCCAGGTTCTCCAGGATCTCGGCGCGGCGAACCTCGTCGGCCAGCGTCGCCGAAGGGCTGAGGGCAAGGGCTCGTCGAAATCGCTTTTCGGCTTCCGCGGGCCGACCGGTTCGCTCGAGCAAAAGCCCGAGCTGCATCAATGCCTCGATGTTCTCGTCTGTCTGGAGGCTGTTCTCGAAGCGTTGCTGCGCTTCTTTCGCGTCGCCGGCATTCATCTCCAACATGCCGATCAAGAACTCGAGCCGGTTGGGTGCGATGGGCGGCGTCGAGTCAGGCCATCGCTTTTGCCGTTCAGCCAAGATCGTTTCAGCGCCGCGGGCAAGCGCGCTCGAGCGTTCCGGGTGTGGGTCGGTGAGGCGAGTTTCAATGAACTCGTCGAGCTGCCCGAGCGCTTCGTCGTACAGCTCGATCATCTCTGGTGCGAGCCCGATGGCGATCACGTACCAGGCGGTTGCCTCGGCAAATTGCTCCGAGTCCGCCTCGACCCGGGCCATGCAAGTGGGGAAACGGTAGTCGGTTGGGAAACGAACGAGCGCCGATTGGCACAGGCCTGCTGCAACGTCCGGCCGCGCTACGCGGTAGCCCTCGACGAGCTCGAAGGTCGCCGCAGCGCCCTGCTCATCGACGCTCTGGGCGGCCCGCAGCAGATCGAGCAAGCGAAGTTGGAGCTCGCCGCCTTGACCCATCGATTCGACTTTTGCGACGGCCGATTGGATGTCTCCGTGCGAAAGATAAACCGCTGCAACGTTCAAAGGGGCGAGCCTGAGCTGCCGCTCGCCGCCAATGCCGAGCCGTTGGCGAGCTTCGACCGACTCCGACGCCACCGCATCGCGCCCGGCAACGTGCAGGCCAGCAAGGGTGTCGAGGACTTCGGGAGCGGGGGTCAAGTCCGCATGGTCGGTCCAGACCGAAATCAGGCCAGCGTATTTCTCGGAAACCGTATCGAGGTTCGAGCGCGCGTCACGTCCCCAGCTCGCGATGTCGTCGTAGCGCTTCTTGTAGATCGCATCGCCGGTCGAGCGCTCGAGGATGAAGTTGGCGGCGAGCGCGTATCCCTCTTGGCCAAGGCGCCCTCCTCGCTCGGTGATGTACTTCGCGATCGGTTCGACCTGCTTCGGAAGAGCGCCAGCGGCATACTCGGCCGGGGTCAGAAACGAAGTCAATCGGCTCATCTCGAACACAACCCCTTCGTAGTCGCCGACGTCAGCAAGGCTTTGCGCTTGTGAGACCACCGATGCGATGAGGCGATCCCGGAGCTCGACCCGCCCTGGGTCGTCGAGAGCCATCATGAGAAAGCGCCGCGTCTCGTCGGGATACTCGGCCCGCGGAATCGGCTCTGCGCCCTTGACCCGGGCGCTTCCGCCGGTCGGTCTCGTATGCGCGCAGGCGACGCTGAGGCTCAGCAAGCCTAGAATGAACAGGAAGCGGATCCTCATGCTGCTCTGCCGCTATAGCAGGGTCCGACGAACAGGGCAGGTTCATATCTTGGCCATCCGCCAGGGGTACGTGGCAGGCTACGCGTTGTCTTGGC
>CAMYMX010000112.1 GCA_947259605.1 uncultured Polyangiaceae bacterium
AGGCATCGAGAAAAATGACGGAGTACCGCTCGGCCGTCTTTCGGAACGAAACCACATCCATAGGACGGACATATTCGTTTCGCGGCGCAGGGTCAATCGTCGCTGCTGCGGCGTTTCCGAAGCACGACCAGCACCAGCAGGACGGTCAGAATCGTCGCCACACCCACCACGGCGAGAACTTCGATGAGTCGAACGAAGAAGTGGTCGATCAGGCCCTTCCCGACGTCGTTGAGCTTGGCGGTGGCCGTGAGTAGCTGTGAGTCGAGCTTGTCCATCACCGAGACACGCTCCTGCTCGATGGCCGTCAGAACCATGGCTCGCTCCTCGGCAATGGCTTCGAACACCGCGATGCGCTCGCCCTCCACGGCCCGAAGAAGCGTCGACACCTGCCCGTCCACCGTCCCTTCGAACTGGTCCAAAAAGCCGTTGATATTCTCCATGGTGACGACCAGCTCATCGACCGGCGCCTCGAGTCGTTCCTCGAACAACGAGTTCGTTACATATTCGACTTGCCAGCGCGCCTCGGAGGGCATCTGCGCGGTGAGAATCGCGAGCCGATCGTTGAGGTCGCGAAAGGTGTCCTCGATGCTGCCGACCGCTTGGAGGCCGCCTTGCTTCTCCGCGGGCACGAGGGCCGCCAGGTCTGCACGCGCCGTGGGACGTACAAAAAGCCGACCCTCGATCGGATGCCCGTCGATCCACGCGTCGACTTTCGTGCTGAGGGTTTCGAAGGCTGCCGGTTCCATCACGCCCGAGGCGAGCTCCCGGATCTCCCGCTCCAGCCGCTCGGTGGTATGGATGGCGATGGCCTGCTGACCGCCGAACGCGTCTTTGCCCCCACCTTCGGTGAAGTGGGCGTGCTGCTGCCCGGCGAGCGTCCAAAGCTCGAGCATTCCGGCGAAAGGGTCTCGGTCGAACGAGGCGGCACGCGCCTGTGCAGCCGCCCACATCTGCCATTGGTACGCGTAATCAAAAACCTCGAGCTGGTCGCTCGCTTCGACGATGTCCAGGACCGAGGTGGAGACGAGCTGTCCAAAGCGGGCCGCGTACTCGTAGTCTTTGGCCCGCAGCTGCGCGACGGTCACGTCTTGCTGCGCCATGTTCGCCATGAGCGACGGCTTTGAGGGAGTCGTGCTGCAGCCGAGGAATGCCACGACCATCGCTGAAACGAGTAGCAAGGATGTGGTGGCAGTCGGGCGCAAACTGGATCCTCCTGGCTTGAGTTAAGCGACGCGTCGAATCACGAGGGTTGCGCCCGCGAGGAAGAGCAGCATCCTGCCAAGCCAGGTGCGGCTCGCGGGGCCGGGGGATGCGCTGCAGTTGTCTCTTTTGCGGGCTTCGCCGTCTTTGCTCTTGCGGCTCGCGTCTGATTCGAACTCTCGCGAGGGCTTCCCGAGAAAGTCGAGGTCCACTTGCGCGCTGGCGACGAGCGCGGTCCGGCTGCAGAGGCTGACTCGCATGGGGTCGGCTTCGTCCCGGTCGGCATAGACCAGGTAGGTTTCACCTTTCACGAAGTTGTATCCGCATGCTGCGCTGCTGCCGGCGGTGCGGACCTGGACTCGCTCGCCAATGTCGCCTTTCCAAACCTTCTTCACACGCAGCGTGATTTCGATCCCACCAAACTTCGTCGCCGTATTCGGCTCGATCTCAGTGACCTCCCCGGTGAATACCGCGTAAGAAGCAGAGAGGCCTTCCGAAGGGGTGACCTTCATGCAGGAGCACGCACGGGCCTCGCTGGTTTGGGTGAAGCTCGCAAGACCGATCAAAATCACCAAGAGGCAACGCATGCCGGCTCTTGTAGCACGGCCCGGACCCCGGTCCGAGGGCGCTTTGACACTGCTTTGGGGGGCGGCTACATAGGCCGCCCGCGCGCAGCATTCGCCGCGCCGGGCATTGAAATCTTTGCTTCTTGGAGAGGTGGCCGAGTGGTCGAAGGCAGCCGCTTGCTAAGCGGCCGTACGGTTTAGAGCCGTACCGGGGGTTCGAATCCCTTCCTCTCCGCCAGCTGGGGCGCTTGACGCTCCAAACGGGGCGGCTACGTTGCCTGCCCCGTAGTGACGAAGTCACTTCACGGGGCGCGCCCCGGGGACTCATAGCTCAATTGGATAGAGCACCGGCCTACGGAGCCGGGGGTTGGAGGTTCGAGTCCTCCTGAGTCCGCCACGTAAAGCGACTTCGTCGCCACGTGGCTTCGCCCCCTACTCGACTGGAAAGACGATGACGCTGGCTTCGTCGCTTCGGGCGGCGAGGGCGGCGCCGTAGTCGTTTCGGGAAGTCTCTCGCTGAGGGGGGGCATCGTCTTCTTAATCCAAATGCGACGCCTCGACGTAGGGCCCGTTGAAAGGCGGAGTTCAGCCGCCAGCGCTCGCGGGGTTCGCGGGAGCGAAAACCCAGTGTCACCGCATCAGGAGAAGATTTCATGACGAAAAACATACTTAGCTCGATCTTACTTGGCCTCCTTTCCATACTGGCCGTCGCTTGTGGCGATGCGGGTGCTGGGGCCTTCAATGAGGATCTCGACCCCAGCGAAGTGCTCACAGGCGACCAGGGCGGTGCCGAAGAGGCTGGTGCGAACCTCGAAGACGAAAAGGACGACGAAACCGGCAACGACGACGGCCCGGACGGCCGTGACGAGGACGGCGACGATGAGGGCCAGGACGACCGCGACGAAGACGAAGACGTGGGTGACGAAGACGAAGTGCCCGTCGTCGTCGTCGGACCCGCATGCGGCGATGGCAACCTCGACGCATCCGAGATGTGTGACGATGGCAATGACGACGACGCCGATGGCTGCTCGAGCTCGTGCGAGATCGAGGCCCAAGGTGACATCGCGATCGGCGTCCTGATCGACTCCCTCAGCTCCACCGAGCCGCCTGCCGAAGGGAGCTGCTCCGGGACCATCGATCTCCTCGTCGGTGTCAAAGGGATCGCTGGCTCGGGTCGCTGCATCCTCGACGGCACCTCAAACACCTTGGACTACGTGCTCAATGTCGATCTCGAGCCCAGCGGGAAGGTTACGGGCGAGATTGAAGTCATCCTCAACGGGGGCTCGCACATACTCGACGTCGAGGGCTCGCTCGAGGACAGTGTGCTCTACTTTGAGTTCAACGGAGTCACGCTAGTGAACCAAACCATCCGAGCCCTTTGGACCGGCGAGCAAAAGGCTGCCCTCGACTGACCCGTCGCCTATCTCAGCCGAACACAGGGCGTCCTCGAGGAGGGCGCCCTGTGCTCGTTCTGCGCGTCCTACCTAAACCCCGTTCCGGTTGCCGCATTCTGCAAGGCTCGGGCTACGCTGAAGTCTTTCCTCAATAACTTCGCCACGATGCTCGAATGGACGAATGCGCGGTTCGCAGGAGAGCCGGCTTCGGATACGTGTCCGGACTAGATGGTGGGCCAGGTTGAAACCGACCAGCGTAGTGAGCCCCGCCCGGCGGCACGATGTGCAACGTGGGTGCGTTTGAGGTGCAGCCGTAGTTGCGAAGACTTACAGCGGCTGGAGAAGAAGAAGCAGGAGCAGAAGCGGCCTAACAAACGAAGACGAGCGATTGGTATCGGGCCCGGCCCTCGTGTTTGCAAGTTTGATACACGAGTGGCTGCTTGGGGTCCTTTTGGGTCACACGGTCGCGCTCGACCGATCGGTGTCGCTCTGCGCTGCTTCACGCAGGCGTGAAACTCGCCATTGATCGTATCAGCAGCGGCGTGTTACCTGATGGGTTCGTGCAACTGGATCGTCGGCGCGCCGCCTTCAACCCGTTTCCCCTTCGCAGTGGAGTTGACCATGGAGACATCTGTTCCTGCAGTACTACGAACGTCGTGCTTGCTCTTCGCAAGCGCCGCACTTGCGATCTTTGTCGTGGGACCAGCGCCGGCGGCCGCATTCAACGGAATACTCAGCGACTGGCAGGACCTCTATAGCCCGCCCTCGGCCTCCGGTGACAATGCCAATTGCCAATTATGTCACGTTCAAACGAATGGCCAACAGCCGTTCAACGCATACGGCTGGAATATCCTAGAGGCGCTCAACAACGGGGCGTGCGACGGCGACAGTAGCGGTGACGTCAGTAACGTCGAGGCGTTCATATGCGTCGAGTCCTTGGACTCCGACCTCGACCCCACCGGAAGCAGCAACCTGACCGAGGTCAACGCCAGCACGCAACCGGGTTGGACCGACGGGCCGTTCAACACGCACTACACCACGGACTCGCCTCCCGTAGACAACCAGCTTCCACCCGGTGACATCGGCCAACTCGATCCGGAGGGCACCGGTGGCATCGGCGGCACCGGTGGCATCGGCGGCATCGGCGGCGCGGGCGGAACGGGCGGCATCGGTGGCGCCGGCGGCGTGGGCGGCATGGGCGGCACGGGCGGCGACGAATGTGACCCGGGCCACGACAGAATTCCCCCCGGCCAGTTCAAGCGAGGCACGATCGTCGTCAAGCCAGGTCAATCAATCCAGGACGCCATCGATCGGGCACAAGAGGGTACCCGGATCTTCGTCCACGGTGGCATCTACGAAGAGCCCTGTAACCCAACCAACGGGCTCAACATCACCAAGAGCGGCATCCACCTGGTCGGCCAGAAGAACAACAACAAGCAGGTGATCATCAGGAGCACGGGCGATCAGCGCAATGGCATCGTCATTCGGCCGCCGGAAGTTCCTGCGGCCATGCGACCCGACCGGCCCGGCTCCGAGTCGCTGAAGTCGACCGACTGCATGGGCTGTCACACGGACATGGGACCGCCATTCCCACTGTGGCCGGACGTGCCAAAGGTCATTCCAACTGAAGAGGATCCCTGGATCTACGACATCGTGGTCGAAAGCATTACGATCCAAGGGTTCAGAAACAACGGAATCAATACGGAGCACGTCGACGGTTTCGTGTTCGACGATATCGAGTCCATCGACAACAGGAACTATGGAATCTTCCCCGTCCTGTCGAGAAACGGTGTCGTCAGCAACAGCTACTCCACTGGTTCGGACTTGGATAGCGCACTCTGGGTCGAGACGTCGGAGAATGTCCTCGTCGTCGGCAATGTCGTCGAGAACAGTGTCAACGGGATCGAGGTCTCGAATAGCGACGACATCCTGGTCATCAACAACGAGATGCGAAACAACACGATCGGCGCCGCCATCCTGCTCTTGCCGGACATTTACGACAACAAGGATAGCGCGAAGCGAATCGATCTCGTGGACAACTGGATTCACGACAACAACAAGCCCAACACGGCCCGGCCGGGTTCCATTCTCTCCTTCATCCCGAGGGGACAGGGCGTCCTCTATGTAGGCATAGACGAGTCAGTGGTGACTGGGAATCTCGTCGAGAACAACGACTTCGTCGGGATTGCCGTCGTCGACTATTGCCTCCCCTTCGAGGGGACTCCGTTTGCGTGCGCGCTCGATCCCACCGTGACGCTCGACTTCCTGTTGGACCAGGCGGCCGAGGATAACCGGGTCGCGGACAACATCCTCGTCAACAACGGAACGGACCCGGACGCCGGCAACCCGTTCCCGGACTTCGCCGCCGAGCTGACTCTGCTCACCTTGCCGGCGAGCTTCGTCGGGCTTCCCGGCGATGATCGCCCGTACCACGGCAACTGCTACGAGAACAATCAGCCGGAGGACGCGTCGTTCTTCTCGCTGTTTGATGCAACGGTTGGCGTCGCGCCACCCTGGACCCCGCCCCCATGTGAGTGAGTGAAAACAGGGCCAGGAAAAGATAACCCCCGAGCCGCATTCGCGTCTTGCTGCTAGCCACAGCGGTGATCGGTGCCCTGCGCAATTGGGGTGTTGAAGGAGCCCTGAGCAGAGCCTTGCAATGCGGAGTCCGTTACTCGACCGGATACACGGTGACGCTGGCTTCGTCGTTTTGGGCGGCGAGGACAGCGCCGGTGATGATTGAGCTGACGAAGAGGCCGACGCCTGTGTAGAACATGCCGCCGTAGCGGATTTGGTCGCCGTAGTACGGGTCGACGCGGTAGTCGATCGAGGAGAACATGAGCGCCATGCCGGCGATGGAGCCTGCGACGAAGGTGATCCAGCCGGCTCTGCGCAGGTGCCTCTTGTCGACGTAGCGGCCTTCGACGACCGACTCGACTCTGAGGTCAATGGGTTGTGCAATGTCGAGGGGCCTGCCGCCGTCGAGCGAGAGTGCGAAACGATGCCTGCCGGAAAGGAGGGTCGCATCGCAGGGGGCTTCGCAGATCGGTTGATAGGCCTTGGTGACGACCTCTCCGTAATAGGGGGCGACGCCGTAGCCGACGCCATAGCCGCCCCAGCCCCAGCCGGGGCCACCCCAGCCGTAGCCCATGCCGTAGCCCATGCCGACGCTGACGCCGCTGATCGCGGAGTAGCTGCCGCCGGTTCGAAGTTGAAATGCGACGCCGTTCGTCGGTGATTGAAAGTGCACCGGCACGGGCGTTCCGGTCAGCATGACGCGGCCCGACCCCGGCCGGCGGAGAATGACGCTGGTGGGGGGCTGCTGCGGCGGAGGCGCCTGTGGAGGGGAGTCGATGACGACGATCGACGACGGCTGGTCTTTCGGCTGGGTCGAAGGCGGTTGCGAGAAGGCATTCGCCGGCCCGAGGACCATGGCGAGCAAGAAGATTGCGATCGAATGACGCATGATTCGCTCCATCGCTAAGTAAGACGTCTTGCCCCGCTCCCAGCAATATAGCGCAAAAAAAGGCCCCGCCACACGTCGGTTACCGCTACCGTTGCTCCCTTCCGGGCCTGGCGGAGTTCACGGGCCGACGTTGGCAGGACCATATCGCGGAGCCCCCAAGGCGGGAGCGCCGATCGGCGGAGAGGAAGGGATTCGAACCCCCGGTACCTTTCGGTACACACGATTTCCAGTCGTGCACCTTCGACCACTCGGTCACCTCTCCTGGCGGAGTCCGCCTTCCTGTTCGCTTCAGCCTTTGCTTTTTGGGCAGGGGCCTCTGCGGTCGTCAACTTGTAGGTCAAAGAACGTGGCGGAGAGCAAGGGATTCGAACCCTTGGTACCTCTCGGTACACGTGATTTCGAATCACGCACCTTCGACCACTCGGACAGCTCTCCGCGCCGGAAGCTAGCAAAACGCATTGGGGTGTCAACGGCCGTTCCGAGGCTTGTTCTGAGCGCGAATTGCAGCGAAAAACTCGCTCAGCAGCATGCTGCACGCATCGCCTAAGACGTCCGGCACGCACTCGAACGTGTGGTTGAGACGCGCGTCGCTTCCGATGTTGTAGAGGGTTCGGGTAGCGCCCGCTTTCGGGTCGTCACAGCCCCAGACGACTCGCGGCACCCGCGCGTTGACCAGCGCACCGGCGCACATGGGGCAGGGCTCGAGCGTGACGTAGAGCGCGGTGTCGATCAGTCGCCAACTGCCGAGCCGCGTGGCTGCGTCACGAATCGCGATCATCTCCGCGTGCTGCGTGGGGTCTTGTGAGGCCTCTCGCTCGTTGTGACCGCGGCCGATGATCTGTCCTTCGTGTACGATCACCGCGCCGACCGGGACTTCGCCCTTGGCCTCGGCGAGGCGCGCTTCGGCGATGGCCGCCTGCATCCACTGGTCGTCCGGGTTTTCGTTCGTCATCGGCCGACCCGGGTTTGGCGGTACCAGGTGGCGAGCGCGGCCAAGCCTTGCTCGCGCGTGATGAGGGGCTCGTAGCCGAGGTCGCGTTTGGCTCTGTTCATCTCGAAGGCGCTCGTCTGTCCGCGCAGGATCACCTGGGTCGGGTGCAGGGACGATAGCCCGGTCCTCGCCGTGAGCCAGGCCCAGCGGTACGGGCCGCCGCGCCGTGCGGGGTTCCAATCGAGGGCAGCGCTGAGCTCGGTGAAGAAGTCGCGTGAAACCGACAGCTCGGTGTCGACGACGTAGTAGACATTGCCGGTCGTGATCTTCGTCTCGAGGGCGCAGCGCACGGCATGAGCGAGGTTGCCGATGTAGGTGGTCGACAGCAGCTTCTTGCCGCCGCCGAGGATTCGGATGCCGCCTCGTCCGGCCTCGCTCTCCCAGCCGGGCAGGTGCGTCGTGTCTCCCGGGCCCCAAACCAGAGAGGGACGGAGCACCGAGGTTCGGAAACCGCGTCGACCCGACACGCGGACGAGCTCCTCGGCACGAAGCTTCGTCTCTGCAAGCGCGCCATACGGCCGAGGCGGGGCAGAGTCCTCGTTCCAAAACGAGCGGGGCCCATCGTGAAGCGTCACATCGGCGCAGGAGATGTGAATGAGGCGGCGGCAACCGGCCTTCCTTGCCGCGTTGATCGCGTTTTCGGTGCCCGCGATGTGCACCCAGCCAAGGGCGTCCGGCGCAGCCGTGGGGTCGGCGATTCCGGCCGCGTGAACCATGGCGTCGCAGTTCGCTGCTGCGATCGCCAAGCGGTTCGGGTCGGCCAAGTCGCCGACGATTCGTTCGATGTCTTGGAGCGATCGAGAATCGCTGCCCTCACGGACGTACGCGACGACCTCGTGGCCGGCCGCCTGCAGATTGTGCGAGACGGCGCCGCCGATGAATCCGGTTGCCCCTGTAACCAGACAGCGCACGCCCGTCTTGTAACAGGAAGCGACCGGTTCACAAACCGCTACGCGGCTTTAGGCGACGCTTTGGCCGG
>CAMYMX010000113.1 GCA_947259605.1 uncultured Polyangiaceae bacterium
CCATCTACACCGGGATCACGCTCGGGGAGTACTACCGGCAGATGGGGTACAACGTGTTGTGCATCGCCGACTCGACCTCGCGTTGGGCCCAGGCCATGCGCGAAACGTCCGGCCGCATGGAAGAGATCCCGGGGGAGGAAGCGTTCCCGGCCTATCTCGATTCTTCCATCAAGACCCTCTACGAACGCGCCGGCCTCATCCAGGGGCCCGATGGCCAGACCGGTAGCGTCACGCTCATCGGCACAGTGTCGCCTGCCGGTGGCAACTTCGAGGAGCCGGTGACCCAAGCGACGCTCGCGACGGTGAAGACCTTCTTGGGCCTGTCGGCCGAACGCGCCTACAAGCGCTTTTACCCGGCCATCGATCCGCTGATCTCCTGGTCGCGTTACCTCGATCAGATGCGCGACTGGTACGCCGAGAATCTGTCGCCGACTTGGGTGGAGGACGTGAAGGCCGCCCACGCGCTCCTTCATCGGGGCGACGAAATCTACCAGATGATGCAGGTCACAGGCGAGGAAGGGACCACGATTGAGGACTTCCTAACCTGGCAGAAATCGGTCTTTTTGGACATGGTTTTTCTCCAGCAGGACGCATACGACCCGGTGGATTCGTCCATGCCTCTCGAGCGTCAGAAGAGGAGCTTCGAGATGGTGAAGGCGGTCGTCGAGGCAGACTTCGATATCGACGATCGCGACGTGGCACAGGATTTCTTCACGCGCCTCATCAGCCTCTACAAGAACCTGAATTATAGCCCCGACGACTCCGCGGAATACGCTCGCTACCTCAGGGACATCGAAGACCTCGTGGATTCGAAGCGGATGAAGGTCGCCGCCGCGGAGGAAGAAGCGGACACTAGGTGACTGGCACCAAGAGGAGCTCACTAGCCAAGCGCCGGGCTTGGACCCGCGCCTGGCTCTGCCAGAGGATTCTCTGAATCGAGGACGGCGCTTTGATGGTCTCGCGAAACGAGGAGATAGATCGCAGGAACGAAGAAGAGCGTGAAGACGGTGCCGATGGTCATGCCCCCGACCAGCACGAGGCCGATGCTGTTCCGTGCCTCGGCGCCCGGTCCGGAGACGAGGGTCAGGGGAAAATGACCGAACACGGTCGCCAGCGTGGTCATCAAAATCGGCCGCAGGCGTGTCGCAGAGGCTTGCTTGATGGCGTCGAGCTTGCTGTGGCCCTCTCGTTGAAGCGCGTTGGCGAACTCGACGATCAGGATGCCGTTTTTCGAGATCAGTCCGATGAGAGTCACGAGCCCCACCTGCGAATAGACGTTCAGCGTCGTCGTCCAGCCGTCGGTGAAGAAGCTCATGTTTGGATCGGGCATCTTCAAGAACGTGAAGATCGATGCGCCAAACATGGCAAGTGGGACCGAGCCCGCGAGAATCACGAACGGATCGCGAAAGCTGTTGAACTGGGCCGCCAGGACCAAGAAGATCAGCAGGATCGCCAGGCCGAAGGCTGGAACGAAGGTGTTCGCCTCCTTGCGGAGCTGACGTGATTCGCCGGTGTAGTCGATGGTGTAACCCTGCGGCAGAAGCTTCTCGGCCTCGCTTTCGAGAAAGCCGAGGGCTTCGTCGAGCGGCCGAATCGCGACGCCGGAGAGCGTCACGGCATTGAGCTGCTGGAAGCGATTGAGCGATCGCGGGGTCACGGTGTCTTTGATGGTCGCGAACGTGGCGAGCGGAATCAGCGCGCCCATGGGGCCGGTGATGTAGATGTCCTCGAGCTGCTCGGGGGTGAGCCTCTCCTTGCGCGCCAGCTGGGGAATCACTTTGTAGCTGCGGCCGGCCACGCTAAACCGGTTGACGTAGTTGCCGCCAGCCGCCGCGGCCAGCTGCTGGCCGACCTCTCGAAGGTCCAAGCCGAGCTCCGCCACCGCGTCCCGGTCGAACACGATTTCGGATTCCGGCTGGTCGATCTTGACGTCGATGATCGGCGGAAACGCGAACATCCCGCTTTCGGTGGCCCGGCGTTGAAGCTCCTCGACGAGGCCGAGTATCTGCGGCGTCTCGGCGGTGGAGGCGATGACGACCTCAACCGGGAACTGTCCGCCGCCGGGGAGTGCCGGCGGCAAGACAGGAAAGGTGCGGATCCCGGGAAGCGCGGACATCTTCGCGGTGATTTCGGGCAAGATCTCGAAGACCGTCCGGTCGCGCTGCGCCCATGGCGTCAAGCCCACACCCCAAAAACCGCCGCCGGGCGTCGTCACCTGAAATGTGAACTGGGCTTCGGGTGTGGACATCGCCTCTTCGTGGATCGCATCGACAAAGGGACCCAGCTGGTCGAGGGTCGCGTTCGACGGGGTCTCGAGAATTCCGAAGATCACCCCCTGGTCTTCGGCGGGTGCGAGCTCGCGCGCCGACATGCTGAACATCACCAGCCCAAGCGCGCTCAAGCCAAGCCAAACGATGTAGACGCTCATTCGGTGGTTGAGCGCAAACGCGAGGTGACGCGAGTACGTCGTTCTGAGCCGCTGAAAACCCCGATCGATCCGCGCGCTGAGGCCACGGTCGCTCTTGTGCTCGTTCAAGAATCGGGCGGACATCACGGGGGACAGGGTCAAGGCCACGATCCCCGAAATCATCACGGCCCCGGCGAGCGTGAGCGCGAACTCTCGAAACAGAGAGCCGGTCAGCCCGCCTTGGAAGGCAATCGGCGTATACACGGCCGCCAACGTGATGGTCATCGCGATGATCGGCGTGACCAGCTCCCTGGCACCGACGATTGCGGCCTCGGTCCTCGAGAGGCCCTCTCGAAGGTGCCGTTCGACGTTCTCGACCATGACGATCGCGTCGTCGACCACGAGCCCGACGGACAAAACGACGGCGAGCAAGGTGAGGAGGTTCAGTGTGAACCCGAAGAGCTGCATCAGGAACACC
Organism: uncultured Polyangiaceae bacterium; assembly: GCA_947259605.1. Classification (GTDB taxonomy): domain Bacteria; phylum Myxococcota_A; class Polyangia; order Polyangiales; family Houyiibacteriaceae; genus SG8-38. The sequence goes on from CAMYMX010000113.1 coordinate 2,886, forward strand.
GCCCCGATCAGCGAAACCGGGATCGCGACCACGGGCACGAGAACGGAGCGAAACGACCCGAGGAAGAAGAAGATGACCACCACGACGATGAGGAGCGTTTCCAAGAGCGTCGTCACGACTTCTTTGATTGCGTCCTCGATGTAGGCGGTCGCGTCGTAGGCAACCGTCGCCGTCAGCTGACTCGGAAGGTCTTTCTTGATTGCTTCGAGCTCTTTTCGCACGTCGCGAATGACGTCGAGCGCATTGGAGTTCGGAAGCACGAAGGCGCCGATGAAGACCGCCGTCTGACCGGTGAAGTTGACGCGCTCGTCGTAGCTCTCCGCTCCGAGCGCCACGGTGCCGACGTCCTCGATCCGGATGATGGCTCCGTCCTTTTCGCGGATCACGAGCCTCTTGAACTCCTCCACTGACGCGAGATCGGTGTTCGCCGTCAGGTTCACCCGAATCAGCGAACCTTTGGTCTGTCCGACCGCAGCGAGGTAATTGTTCGCGACGAGCGCACGCTGGACGTCGGTGGGCGTGACCCCGTGGGCCGCGAGCCTGCTTGGGTCGAGCCAAATCCGCATCGCGAACGTGCGAGCACCTAGAATTTCGGCCTTCTGCACCCCTCGAATCGCTGAAAGGCGGGGCTGAACGATCCGAACGAGGTAGTCGGTGATCTCGTTCTGCTGGAGAAATTCGGACGAGAAACTCAGGTACGCCGAGGCGAACTGACTCTCGACCGACTCGATGTTGAGGATTGGAACCTCGGCCTCCGGAGGCAGGTCGCCGCGCACCTGGTCGACTTTCGAGCTGATCTCCGAAAGCGCGCGAATCGAATCCTGGTTGAGCCGAAGATTGGCGCGAATGATCGACACTCCCTGCGTGCTTTGCGACGCGATGTAATCGATGCCGTCGGCCGCCGAAATCGCACGTTCGATTGGCGTGGTGATGAAGCCGCGCACCAGCTCCGCGTTGGCGCCTACGTAGGCGGTCGTGACCGTGATCGCAGCGTTCTCGTTGCGCGGATACTGTCGGACATTGAGCGAACGGATCGCCTGAAGCCCGGCGATGACGATCACCAGGTTCACGACGATCGCGATGACGGGGCGGCGGATGAAGAGGTCGGTCAGCTTCATGACGCGTTCAATCGCCCCGTTTCATCGATCTTCGGGTGTGGGGTTCTCGCTCACCTTGGGGGCAAGGGCGTTGTTCACCACGATCGCACTTCCGTTCTGCAGCTTGAACGCCCCGGTCGAGACGATGGTCTGCCCCGCCTCGAGCCCCGAATCGATCGCTCTGAGGTCCCCCCGGCGCTCCCCCACCCGGACGAACACCTGTTCGACGGTGAGGTCACCTTGCCCGTCCGCGTCGGTCTCACCGCCGCGAACGAGGAAGACCGAGTCTCCATAGGGCGCGTAGAGCAACGCGGTTTCCGGAATCAACAATACGTCCTGAAGATTTGGAAGCGTCACTTTGACGTCGACGAACATGCCGGGCCGAAGCTGTCCGTTCGGGTTGTCGACCAAGGCTCGGATCAGCACGTTTCGCGTGCCGGGGTCGATCCGCGCATCGATGCTGTCGACCTTGCCAACCCAGGTGCGGTCGCCGAACGTGTCGCCAGTGATCGTGACCTTTTGCCCGACCTGAATCTCGGCCAAGGCTTGCTGAGGGACCCGGAAGTCGACGTACGCTGGATTGGATGCGTCGAGGGCCACGATTTGCGTACCCGGTTGAAGAAACTCTCCGACATCAACCTTGCGGATTCCAAGGCGGCCCGAGAATGGAGCTCGGATCGTTTTTTTGGAAATGACCGAGGAGACGTTTCGTACGGCCGCGCGCGCCCGCGCGGCTTTTGCGACCGCGATATCGAGGTCGGCCTGGCTTCGGGCATCCCTCGCGAGGAGGCTCCTGGTGCGACCAAGCTCTGCCTCCGCGAGCGTGGCGTCGGCTTGCGCCGCGGCCAGCTCGGCGCGCTCGGTCGAGGTATCCATCCGCAGGAGCAGATCGCCCTCTTTGACTTCCTGCCCCGACTCGAAGCGAATCTCGCGGACGGTCCCCGGAATCTCCGCGGTCAGCATCACGCCCATCACGGGTTGGATCGAGCCGATGGCAACGATGGACGAGCCCCAGCGCGCTGTCTCGACGGCTGCGGTGGTGACTGCCTCAGGTGGCGGTTGGAACGATTCGCCCGCCTTGATCATCGCAGCGATCTGAGCGCCCTTGATCCCACCCAGGACCAGAAGCGCCGCCAGCAGGCCGGCCACTGCCATCACAACTTGTTTCGTTCGCGTCTTCATGGCGCCGTCGCTGCCGGTCACTCTTTCAGAATGAGGGTCTCCCCGATCTGGGCCGCGGTGATGTCATCCTCGCAGAAGGGGAATCGCACCCACTCTTTGTTGGAGTAGAGCTTGGTCTGGTCTGCAAAGTGGGGTGACGTCGGGTCGGTCGACTGCGAAGGCACCAGGATGACGTCGGCGATCGGGCACTCACTCTCGTCCCAGGTCACAGCTTGGATGTACGAGTTGCCGCTTCCGGGATTCGCATAGCCGCCGTCACTCAGCCCGACGCTGATCGCACCGTAAACCCCCATCGTGCCCGCACCCCCGTGAATGGGGATTCTTTCCTCGTTGCGCACCAAAAACTGCACGTCGCCCCAGCGTGCATCCAACGCAACGTTCGCCTCCTGCAGACGCCGGGTGGCCTCGGCAAGCGCAGCGATGACGCGGTCCTGGTTGGCTGTCAGTGAGGTATCGATGCCAGCTGGCGTGTTGAGGGGATCGGCCGGGTCGTAGTCGATACCCCAGAACTCGTCGCTCTCCACCACGTTTTGGAAATCGTTCCCCAGCTCGTCGCGGATGACCTTCCAAAACTCCGTGAACACCTGGGCGCCGCGGCTGTCGAGGTCTACTTTGCGGTCCCAGTTTTCGAGCACTGTGCACGCCTCTGCGACCGCCGTGGCAGCACCGCTTGCGCAAATAGTAAGGACGTCATCCAACACGATCTCCGCTCCGTACACACGGTTGCGGTACATCATGCCCTTCAAGGTCGCGAGATCGAACAGCGACGTGTCACTCAGGCCGTCGGTAGCGCTTTTTCGCTCTGCCACCATCAGGTGACCAATGCGTGTGCGCAGGAACTGCTGCAGGCCCTCGTACCCAAGCGGGCCCATGATCGTGGGGAACCCTTCGAGCGGATTGTTCGCGTCCGACAACCAATAGCTGTTGTTGCTATTGCCGACATAGTCGCTGGTCGTCAGCTGTGGCAGCGCGCTTGCGCCATACAAGTTGCTCCCCTCGGGCGCCTCCGGATCATTGCCCCACGCGCAGGCCGAGTCCGAACCGTCGAGCGAAATGATGACGTTGGTGGTCAAGTTGGCCAACAGACTCCCGATCGGTGGTTTGACGCAGCTGTCGAGCTGAGATTGGGTGAGATTCGGGATCGCCGAAACCTCTCCGTAGAATGCACCGCCATTCCGATCCGCTGCAATGTCGTGGAACAGCGGGTTGCCAATGACGCCGAGAGTAGCCTTGTACTCATCGAGGTTCGTGGCCTGGCCCTTGGTGATCCACTGCTCGATTCCGCGGACGCCGGTCAGGAGGTTGGCGTCCCGAAAGGCAAGGACGGAGTTGCCCGAGAGGGGAATTGGCCAGCCATCCAGCAGCTCGGTCACGCCCTTGAGATTGATCACCGGACCATATTGAGACTCGTAGATCGTCTTGGTACGAGCCTCGAGCGTCCCGTCCTCGAGCTTGACCTTGATCTCGACCTCCGCTGTGCTGATGTCCCGCCACTCACCGTCGTAGTCGTACTGCAGGGGATTGTCAGGATTGAGCGTGAGCTCGTACAGGCTGAAGCGATTCGCAAACGATACGGTGTGGGTCCAGGCCACGTCGCGATTGAAGCCAATGGCGATGAAGGGGAATCCGTGGAGCGCCGCACCCGCGACATCGTAAATGCCCGGCAACGTCAGATGTGCCTGGTACCAGGCTCCCGCACCGAACCACGGCTGATGCGGGTTGCCCAGCAGCAACCCGCGGCCGTCTTGGGTCGCATCGCGGCCGAGCGCCAATGCATTACTCCCACCCCCGTCGTTGCGCAGCTGCTGAGCGACGTCGCGCAGCGCCCGCCGCGCGTCGTCCATGGCCTTGGGGCTGATGCTCGCCGTGCCAGCCTCAGAGGGCCCCTCGGTCGCCAAGATGGCATTGCGAAAAATGCTATTGTCGGAGCTCCCTTGCAGAGCGATACGGCGGAGGAAGAGGATGAGGTCGACTTCATCGAAGGGAAACACCCACTCGGCATCGCGGCAACCGAGGTCTCCTTCGGGGAGGTTCTCAACGCCGGTTTCCGAGAGATAGCGATTCATGCCTCGGGCGTACCCAACGGCGAGGTCTCGAGCGTACTGGGGCAAGGCCTCCACGAACTCTCGACGAAACTGGTCCTTGTCGCCGTTGAGGTAGGTGAACAGGAAGTCGGAGTCGGCGCTGCCCATCTCCTCCCCCATCAGCTCGGCCGAGCGGCCGACTGCAAAGACAATCTCGCGCATCGTGACGCAGAAATTGTCCTGGGCGTAGGCGTAGCCAAAGCCATAGCCGAGGCTCGCCCAGTCGTTCGCAGTGATGTGCGGAATGCCGTACTCGGTGCGTCGTATCTCGGCACTTAGGGGCGGGCTCGCGCTCGATGAAGAATCGGAGCTGGTACAGGCCAAATGGCCCATCAGTAGGGCAATCACCGCAAGCTTCTTGAACATAAGACAACTGGACTTTCTCGAGGGTTGGTGTTCGGCGCGGGAAGGTAGCACCGGACGCCGAGGTCGTGGAGTGCTCCCGGAGAATTCAGTCCGAAGTTGTGCGGCCGAACGGATCGGCCACACGTTGGACGCGGCGACTCGGTCACGGTTTCACGTACTAAGTATCCGGAATTGTGTGATTTCCGTCATTTGTCTCTTGGTTTTGACGAGTGCGACGAGAGGACGAAAGGGACTCACGGTCGCGGCTCGCGCCTTGGATGCGCCTTTTTTGTGGCTCCCGCCGGGTCCCGATAAACCTGCCCCGATGTGAATGGGGACGGCGCACAGTGAAGGGTCGCGTTGCGACCAGCGTTCTACTGCTGGCCCTCGGCTTGTTGTCGAGCCCCCCGCGGGGCCTCGCCCAGACCGACGACCCAAGCGGGGTCACCGACGAAGGGGTGCCCGAGGAGGCGGTCGCGCCGAGTGAGGGCGTCGCGGAGGTCGAAAAGGCCATCGCGCAGGTCGAGGACGACGCCGAAGCGGGGCTTCCCGCCGAGTTCACGATCAAGTTTGGGGATACATACGACTGGCTTCGCTTGACCTCGGGCGAGTGGCTCAAGGGCGAAGTGCACTGGATGCGCGAGAAGGACATCGAGTTCGACAGCGACAAGCTCGACCTCCTGACGTTTTCTTGGAGCAAGGTGAGCGAGCTTCATTCTCCTCGCGTCAACACCTACGTGTTCGAAGGAAAGATCAACGCGGCGGGGCGGGCGGTCGTCACCAAGAAGAATGTGATCATCGAGACGGCGGACGGAGTGCTGACCTACCCGCGTGATCAACTGCTCACGATTCTCGAAGGAGGGCGGAGAGAGCGCAACTGGTGGTCGACGAAGCTTGGGGTGGGTTTGTCGGCAAATGCAGGCAACACCAATCAAGGCCAGTTGAACATGCACTGGGATCTGGCGCGCGCCGACCCAC
>CAMYMX010000114.1 GCA_947259605.1 uncultured Polyangiaceae bacterium
CCATTCGCGAGGCTCCATGTACATGGCGACTGTCCACTCGGTCACCTCGTCCTCGATGGGCGTCGTGCAGTGAATCATCCGGGCTTCGAAGTCGCCGACCTGTACGAAGTTGATGTGAATGCCGAGGCCATGGAAGTCCGTGTCCATGCGCGTGTCCATTTCGTCTCCATCGACCCCCTTCACTTTGAAGGGCCCAATCTTTGGGGCCGGGACTCGCATCGTGTTCTTCGTCCTGAACCGCTGTTTCTCGTGATAGACCTTCAGCTCGGACTTGTATCGACTGGCTCCGTGCAGGTTCATGAAGTGCAAGTCGTCGATGATGTTCTCGTGCAACGGCGCCATGTGCGTCGGAGTGATGGAGCGCGCAAAGAACCGACGCGGGAACTTGCTTACGTCGGGCAAGTCCAGCTCCCAGGTCGGCACACCGACACCGTTGTCGCTGCTTGCGTCGAACCAAAACATGATCAGGTCGTTCACCTCGACTACGGGGTGGCATGGGATGCACTTGCTCGGGTCCTTGCGAAACTCGGTTGGCCCGCTCTGCGGCACGCCATTGTCGTACGAGTAGTGGTGATAGGCGCAGGTGATCTTTCCGTCTTTGACCGTCCCGAGCGGTGCAAACAGGCCGTCCATGTGGGGGCAACGATTCGAGTGAATGACCGGCTTGCCCTCTTTGTTCCGGTAGGCGACGAGATCGCGCCCGTTGAGCTTCTTGTGCACGATTTCGCCCTCAGCCAGGTCCTTCGACGGCACGAACAGGTACCAGCCCGAGAAGTACCTCGGGAACTTGCCGTATCGGCGCTCGTAGTCCCCCTTCGGCAGGAAGAGCTGCGAGTCCTTGAGAAAGTTGTGAGCGAAGAGCCGCGCGACGAACTGCGCAAAGAATGCCTTGGTTTCTACGTCTCTGATTCTCATCGATTTGCTCCTGAGCCAGGGTCGCAGGGACCGGCGCTTCAGTTAACAGGATACCCGTGCAGACTAACAAGCGTTAGCCTAACGATCGTTAGGTAACTCGGGCGCGGGTCGGAGTCAAGCCTCAAACGCCATGGCCAAGCTGGACGCGCCGTTGGCGTCGATGGTAGTGGCTGGCGCAATGGGCGATGGCAACACCCGAGATCGCTTGCTCCGGGCCGCCGCCATGGAGATCGCGCGGCACGGCTTCAAAGGGGCTTCGCTCCGCGGTGTCGCGGCCCGCGCGGACATCCGTGCAGCGAGCATCTTCCATTTCTTTCCGGGAGGGAAGGAAGAGCTGGCCCGCGCGATGCTCGAGCACATCATGGACACCATCGCGACCCGCATGACGCCGACGATCGACGCGGGGTCGGGCCTTCCACCAGCCGACCTCATCGTGCGGTGCGCGGCGGAGCTCTGGGATTTCATGGCGGAGCACCCCGAGTATGCGGGCGCGCTGATGCGTGAAGCGTTCCAGCCGGACGAAGAAACGATGGCAGATGTCTTGCGCGAGAACGGTGAGCGCATCGTGAAGCTCGCTACCGCGTACATCGAAGCGTCCCAGGCTGCGGGCGAGTTGGCCGACTTCAACGTCGAGCGCTTCCTTTTTCGCCTCGCATCGTTCACCGTCACGTTCCATGCCTCTCCCACCATGCGGCGCTACATCCTCGGCCCAGGCTACTCGGCCCAAAATGAGCGAGAGGCGTTCCTTGAGTCGATACGCGAGGAAGTGAGCGGCGACGCGCAGCCATGACTTCTATCCGGGGCAAGCACGTGTTGATCACCGGTCCGACGGAGGGAATCGGCCGAGCCACGGCGTTCGCACTCGCGGAACGTGGCGCGCGGCTTCACTTGCTCTGCCGAAACCCGACGAAGGCAGAAGTGCTTCGGGCCGAGCTCGGCTCGAAATACGGCGAGGTCGACGTAGAACTGTATCTCGCCGACCTCGGGAATTTCGACGAGGTCCGCAACGCCGCGCGTGCGTTCATCGAACGAAATGAGCCGCTCGATGTCTTGATCAACAACGCGGGCGTGATCACGACGCGTCGGATCCTGCTCGACAACGGCCAAGAGCAAATGTTTGCAGTGAACCACCTCGGGCACTTTTTGCTGACGACACTGCTGCTCGATCCCTTGAAACGAGCTGCGCAAGGCCGGGTCGTCGTCGTCGCATCCGAGGCGTATCGGTTCTGCCGGGGCATTCGTTTCGACGATCTCCAGTGGAACCAAGGCTTCAGCACCTTTCCAACCTATGGACACTCGAAGCTCGCGAACATCCTTTTCACTCGGGAGCTCGCCGAACGCTTGCGGGGCACCCGCGTCACCGTCAACGCCCTTCACCCGGGTGGCGTCCGCAGCCAGCTCGGTGCTCAAAATACCTGGTATGCCGGTCGCATCCTGGCGCTGGTCAAGCCGTTCTTGCGGACCGCGGAGAGAGGCGCCGAGACTAGTGTGTACCTGGCGGCCTCGAACGAGGTGACAACGACCACCGGCGAGTACTTCTACGACTGCAAGCCGAAGAAGACGAAACCGTCGGCTCGCGACCGGAAGCAGGCCCAAAGGCTCTGGGACGTTAGCGAGCGCATCACCAACATCGATACCGGGCGCGCCCAGAGGCCTCGAGCGGAGCGATGACGCGACACTCGATAGTTCTCGTCTCCAGCTGTGCACTGGCGACATTCAAACCGACATGGGTCCTCGCCTCGCTGCGCGGGACAGGCATGAAACCTCGCGGTAGCTACCGATTCCGCCGAACGATCGCCCTCAGCTCTTTGTCGAGGATCCGGGCCGCCTCGGCTCCCGTGAGCTCGCCCTTCAACGTCCTGTTGAACGCGCGGGCGATTCTCGCCGACATCTCGCTATAGAACGGGGAAATCGGGCGGGCATGCAACCGGGAGGTGAGGACCTGCTTGCCGAGACCGATCATGGGGACCTCCTTGACGAGATCCGGATCCTCGTAGAGGTTCCGAAGAACCGGGAGCAACCCGGCCTCTCGCGCTTGGCGTTTCTGCTGAGCCGCGGCCGTGAGATAGCGGATGAGCTTCCACGCCGCATCTCGTTCCGACTTGCTCGAGCGAGCGTTGATCATGAGATTCCAGCCACCGAGACAACTCGCGCTACGACCGCCAGCCGACGCCGCCGGGAGGGGCGCCACCCCAAACTGGTCCAGTGTGACCCCTGCCTGCTGCAGCGCGGTATACACGTAGGGCCAGCTCCGGAGGAAGACGGCATCTCCGGCGACGAAGGCGTCGAGGGCCTCTCGTTCACGGAAGCTCGCAACTGCCAATGGCGAGACTTTGTCGGCTACGAGCTTGCGTGCGATATCGAGACCTCGTGCCGCCGCGTCGCTGCCGACCAGCACCGAATCGGTCTCGGCCACCCCGGGCAGGACTGCCCCGGTGACCGTGAGCTGGCCGGTCATCAACTCTCCGCCGGCGCTCCAGATGAACTCGGCAGCGTTGACTGCTCCACCTTCGTACTCCCCACCCTGGAAAACGAAACCGTAGCGGGTGCCGGTGTCCTTCATCACCTTGCGCGCCACGCGAGCGAGCTCTTCCCATGTCGTCGGCGGGCCGGCGAATCCGCTCTGGGCAAGCTTGTCTTTGCGGTAGAACATCAAACCTGCGTCCGTGTACCAAGGCACTCCCCAAATGCGCAGACGGTAGCTCGCCGAGCCGAGGGCGGGCGCGAGGAACGAATCGCGATCGTAGGCTCCGTAGAAGCGCCGGGTTAGATCTTCGACCCAACGATTCTTGGCGAACTCGGCCGTCCAGATCACATCGGTCGCGATCAGGTCAATCTCACCCTTCCCGGACGAAAGCTCCTTCACGAGCTGGCGGCGGTGGGCGTCGCTTTCCGGACCCATCTGACGCCACGTCACGTGGATCGCGCCTCGGTTTGCCTCGTTAAAAGCGTCCACGAGCCGTTGCACGGTGCCGCTGTCATCCGAACCCGACGCAAACACGAGCTCTGTCACGCCGCCTTCGGCATGGAGCGGAGCTGCGAGCATCGACGCCGTCATGAGACCGAGCGCGACAACAAGCAAGACTCCAGGCAACCGAGACATCAATTCCGCGAGCCTACCGAAGTTCACCGACAACACGCAAGTGCGAATGCCAGGTCGCGTCGCTGGCGCCCCACCCGGACGCTCTTTGCGTTCGGACTCCTGGCATCCTAGTTTCTAGAAGGAAACTCGAGGGGGGTGGTCATGAAAGTCTTCGCAACGCTATTGCTCGCATGGGCGGTGTCCAATACCGCGTTTGCAGGTCCGCAATCCACGGTGGGGGGAAAGCCGCTCACGACCGAGATGGCGCACAACGCCGGAGTGGGTTGGCCCAGCCTCTTCTACGAATGGTGGAACAACGGGAGGGGCAATCTCGACTGGGCGCTCGGCGGCGAGCTGGTTTACGGAGATTGGTCAGCCGCCTACTCGGACGTGGCCGTGGGGTTTGCGTTCAACGTTCCGCTGCGGTGGCACATCCACAACAGGAGGCACGCCAGGTCAACGACCGACGTCGGGCTGCGATTCACGCCCGGGGCCATGGTGGGCGGGAGCGAGCGTCGCACTCCGCCGTTTGGAGTCCGGCTCGACAATCGCCTGATGGGCGGCTTGCGTGCCGAAATCGCGGTGCCGGTGTCCATCGATGTGCACGATCGCGTCAGCGTCGTCACCGGTGCGGCGATTCCGCTCACGTTGATGTTCGCGAAGGACGTCAATCCCTGGGGAGTCATACCGCTGTTGGTCCGCATCGGCGTCGAGATCAACGCGGCTCCCAAGGTGGCGCCGTTTTTCCTCTTTGAGCTCGGTCCAGCCATCGGAGTCGGCGAGGGAGGTTCCGACGTCGACTTTGCCTTCCGCATCTGGGTCGGCACGGCCTTCTGGTCCGTGCTCGGCAACTGATGGATTCGCGCTGGCATGAGACTTACCCTCCTAGACGACAGCTCCGCGGCGAGGCGAAACCGCACTCGTGGTGGACTGGCATGCGGCGCCGAAAAGATGTGACAAAGGATTCCGTTGGATTTGGTTTGAGCATCTTGGGTGTGCTGGTGTTTGCGCTTGCGCTCAGTCACGGATGCGACGCGGACGGCGGCGATGCCGACCCGTGCGCAGGGCAGGCGTGTAGCGATGGCAACGAGTGCACATCCGACCTGTGCACGAACGGTCGATGCAGCAACCCAGCGGTCGCAAACGGCACTCAGTGTAATGCGGATGGGGAGGATGGCGGCTGCCAGGACGGCCTGTGTCTACCGGCTTCACCCTCCGTCGAGGAGGGTCTCTACGCCTTTCTCGCCCAGCAGCAGAATCCGGCCACCGGCCTACTGGAAGGGTTTGTATCGCACCCTGACCTGCCGCCCGAGTTCCTCGCGTTCCTCGATGCGCGACCCTCGTTCACCTACGACAACGCCCTGGCCGCGCTCGCCTGGCTGGCGCGAGGCGAGCCCGAAGACGTCGACCACGCTACGCGCGTGCTCGATGCGCTGTTGGCACTGCAGCGGGACGACGGGGCCTTGCCCGACTCTGCCAACGCGGTCACCGGCGCGCCCCTGGCCACCAACACCGGCACCGGCAACCAGGCGTGGGCGATCCTCGCGTTCCTCGCCGCCTGGGAGGTCACGGGCCAGGAGGGCTGGCTCCTCGCGGCCGAGCGCGTTGCCGCCTTCCTCCTCGATCCCGCCCAGGAGCTCGCAAATCCCGCAGGCTTCGGCGGCCTCCGCTTGGCGCCCGGGCTTACCGCGGCCTCCACCGAGAACAACCTCGACGTCTACGCCGCCCTCGTGCGCCTCGCCGACGCCCTGCCCACCTCCGCGGCTCGGCTTTCCGCGGCCGAGGTCCGTGAGGTCGGTCACGGTGCCCGCATCTTCTGTGAGTCCCAGTTCGACCCCGTCACTGGCGCGATGTTCACCGGCACCGACGGAACGGGCGTCACCACCTTTCGGCGCGTCGTGCCGCTCGACACCCAGAGCTGGTCGGTGCTGGCTCTTGGCCGGAGCAAGTGGGACCGCAGCTATGCGTGGGCCCGGCGCGAGGTTCCCGAGGGCCTGTGGATCATCGACGGGGCGTGTGCGGGCGCGGGTCCGGAGCTCGCAATCGATGGGCCCCCGTTCTCCAACGCGTTCGCCGGCGAGGTGTGGACCGAGGGCCTCGCCCAGATGCGAGTGGCGGCGCGGGCCGTGGGCGACGACGAAACAGACGCGCGCGCCGCGGCGGTGCTCGAGGATCTCCAGCGAGCCGCTCCCCACGCCGACGGACAGGGTCTGGTGGCCACCTGCTCGGAGGTCGAGACAGGCTTCGGGTCGAGCTACTACAACGCGCTCGCCGTGGCCCCCACCGCATGGGCCGCCATGGCCTCGGCGGGCCTCGACCCATTCTGGTTTCGCGCGATCGAGGACGATGCGCACCCCGCCGTAGCCCTGCCGACCGTGAGCCTCACCCAGCCGGCGGACCTGCAGTACGCCTGCACGGGCACGCAGCCCTGCCGGTTCACGGCCACGGGCACCAGCACCGGGATCGTCGGCACCGCCCACCGCGTCTACCTGCTGGTGGAGCCCACCTCTCCTGCTCCTTTGGGACGCTTCTTCACGCAGGCGGTGCCCGCCGTGGTGGCTGCGGACGGCACCTGGATTGCGCCAGGGCAGTTGGGCGACGAGGTCTTCGGGGTGGAGTCGGGCGATGGCATGCGCCTCGTCGCCCTCGTGGTGGAAGGAGCCGCGCCGCCTGTGCAGCTGGAGGTCGTCACGCAGCGCAGCGTTCCTAACCTGGTCACCGTGTCGGGCGTGCTGGACGCGCGCGTGCGCTGAGGTCGCGAGTCAACCGACTGGGCGCGCAAGCTGTTCACGCTCGCGGGACGCGATCGCTTCTCTGGTCGTATTCGCGTTCACGAGCACAAGGGCGAGGGATGGTGCTGGCTCATGCGCACATCAATCCTCATGCTATCCATGGTGTCTCTCGCTGCTTTCATCGGAGGTTGCAGCGACGGATCTTCGAACAACGGTTCCGCCGGAACGGGTGGTACGACCGGGTCAGGCGGGACTGGTGGCACGGCCGGATCGGGTGGATGCGTCGGCGTTGCAACGAGCTTACCGTCACCATGGCGACCGGAAGCTGTTCCCTCATGGCGGTGGTGCCGGCCAGTGTCGGCTCGACGCTCCTGGCACGCTGACCGCCGCCAACCCTGATCTCCGTTGAAAGAATCGGTCGGAGGCGAAGGGGCACGCCAGCAAAATCGTTCTTGGTCGGAGGGCCGGACACGGCGGTGGAGCAGGCTCCGAACAGGGGAACGAAAGAGAGAAACACCGACGATGCGGGATCGATATCCCCCACCGGTGATTGACGGTCTCCGGCGTGCTGTTGCTCTCGCTGTCGCCTCCGGGCTGACGCCGAGCGTTTCAACCCGCGACCACGTACAAGGGACCAGCAGGTGATGATCAACCTCCCACTCGGCCTGAGCCTTGTCGACCCTGACGTAGCGCCCAAGCCTTGTATCTTCCGGAAGATCCCCCTCTTGACCGAAGGTGGCGCTAGAATGCGGAGCGTGACCGGCGCTCGCACCACGGAGCTCGTCAACCGAATGACCGACTCGGATGCCGATCGCATTCGTCTCGATCGACCCGAGTCGAGTGCGTGTGCAGCCCGGCCGAGCCGGCCCTAAACCTCCAATCTGTCCTTCAGGTTTTCCATCGACAACTGGACCTCTCGTTGGTTGCGCTTGAACACGACTTTCTCAGCCAGCTTCCCCAACACGGGAATCGGGATGGTGTAGTCGACTTCGAAATCTCGACAGGTGCACGAATGCTGATGCTTTTGTTGATCGTGGGCATGCCTTCACCCTCCTTTTCGGGAAGGCTTGAACGACTCGTTGATTTTGGTCCTCTCGATCAATCCGATGGGCATCGCCTTCCACAAGCGGGGGTCACCATCTTCGGCTGGCTCCGAGAGATCTCAACGCGTGCTCGAAGCTCATACGTAGGCGCCCTGAACAATTACGTATGGAATCCAAAACAATTGCGTATGGAAACAAAATGGAAAGAAGCGTAGCAAGATGAGAGCGTCCCTTGCCGAGCCATCCGCTCGAAGGAGAATTGATCATGACAAGGTTTGCGTTTGGTTATTTCGCCTCGCCAATGCTCGCCGTCGTCGCCGCTGCGTGTCTCTTTGGTGGGTGCGGAGATGTCGATACCTTCAAATTGCGCCCCGGTTCCTGGGGTGAAACTGAGCCGCTTGCCGATTGGCAGGGGGCCATCGTGGAGCTCGTTCACATGACCACGCCCTGTAACGAAGTTTCCGACGGGCTTCGGGCGTTCGTCGCCGATCACGTGGAATTCGCGAACTGCGCAGTCGACGCGCCCAAATCGCTGTGCTCGCCCGGAGCAGAGGCGGTAGTGGCGATCGACGTGCAGCCTCACAGCATCATCTTCGATTTTTCCAACGTCGCAGATCCGGGCGTCTTCGGGCGCGCGGACTTCAACGGATACGTCATTGCCGATCTTCTGGGCGCCGGGCCGAGGATCGTCGCGGCAAGCATCGATCGCGAGGCAACGACGTTTGACCTCGATGAC
>CAMYMX010000115.1 GCA_947259605.1 uncultured Polyangiaceae bacterium
TCGACCCACGGACGGATCTATACGGTTCAATACTGTTCCAAGGTGCTCGGTTTCAAAGAATCAGGCGCGTTAGCGCTCTGAGCTCCGATGAGTGTTCGTTCACGGCTCAGGAAGCACCGGAGGAGTCATACGTCCTTGGCGACCCATACTTCCGTGATGCGCTTCTTCAGAGTCTCCAGCTTTGCGCCCTTCCCGACCAATGTTTGCCGGTTCAAGTCGAGCGAATCGATATCATTGATCCGAATCGCCGGGACCGCGTCGAACGAGATTGCACTGCGCGGATTCATGGGCGTACGGAGGATGCCTACGCGGGGTCTGTCACATGCGCGGACGCCGATGGACGAATCGTAGAGCAACTCGTGGGCTACCACGCGAAGGTCATTGAAAGAAGGGCAGATTGGCCCACAGCGGAGGAACTCACGGAACGAACCGGACTCCGAGGCAGCGCAGTGTCGAACGAGGGTGCCAAGACAGGGGACTGGGACGGAGGGACGCACTATCGGGATGTTCCCGGCTACGGACCTCAGAATCAGATGGCATTCTTCATGAGGTTTCCGCTCACGGCTCAGGAATCCCAGGGTCCACACGGCACCGTCAGCTTCACCAACTACTACCGGTGGGCTGGTAAGACGAGGGAGCTGGGAACGATCAACACTCCAGGTGCGTACCCTGAGCTCATCAACATGCTGGCGTCTCAGAAACTGACGGCGGCGACCAACTCGTTCGAAACCAAGATCTTCGCGCTGCCCAAACCGAATGATCTGATCGAAGTGCGGTACTGGGCGGAGAGTGTCACGCGGATCGACGCTGGCGCTATCTATGAGTGGTGGCGCATTCCGTTCCCTCCGACGACTACGCCGCCCGAGATGATTGCCTGGAGCAAGATGAAAACCTCAGCCGTGAGGATCCTAGACGACGGGCGGGTGGTCAGCAGCGAGTGGCCCGAGTTCTTCTTCCAGTTTCTGAGCGCGATGGGTCCTCGCTCGGATGACCCGACACCGGAACCGAGCCCCGTACTAGACATGGGGAAGCAACTGTATGCTTCGGACGGATACGGAGCCCGGCACCCGGTTCACGAGGAAGTGGTGCATACGACTTTGGAAGATGCGAACGTCGTCGGAAACGTTTACTTTGCCAACTACGGCGTTTGGCAGGGGCGTGCGCGTGATAGGTTCCTCCAACGAATCGCGCCCGAGCTATTTAGTTCTAGCGCCAGCAAGTCGATGCTGCATTGCCTGAACACTGGTACCTACCATTTACGGGAGGCAATGCCTTTCGACAGCATTGCGGTGAGGGTTTACATCAGCGCTATCTTTGAGCGTGGGGTTCGACTCGAGTTCGACTTCATGCAAATTGCAGACCGAGTGCCCGCTTCGAAATTGGCTAGGGGCTTTCACGAAGTGGCCTGGGTAGCGCAGGACGGCAGCGGCACCCCCGAGCCTTTGCCTTGGCCAAGCGGGGTCCGGGACCTGCTCATGGCCCTGGCGATGGGGCAAGCGGCCGATCGCGCGGCATCCTAGTCTCGAAATGGATGCAAATCTGGTTGTCCTCGCGAGCATGACCTACAATTGCCGTGGTGGGGGATACGATTGCCATCGCTGAACCGAGGTCGCCCGAGTTCGAGGATTCCTTCGAATCGCATCGGCGCCGAACAAACGTCCAAGCGCTTCGCGTCGGCGCACTCGTAACAGTCGTCATTCAAGTTCCTTGTCTTTGGTTCGAATGGCAATTCCTGCGGTCGGACTTCTGGTTGCTGCAGTGCCTAAGGCTTCTCTGGCTCGTGCCCGCACTGCTGGCCCGATTCTCAGTCTCCGCGGACAGCGTGCTGCTGCAAAAGCATATCGACGCGGTCATTTTCTGCATCTTCTCAGCGTGCGGCGTGTTCATCTGCTACGTGACGTCACTCCATCACGGCCAGACGTCCCCGTATTTCTTGCTGTTGATAATTATGATTACCGGCGTTTCATTCGTGACGCTGTGGCCGATCAAGACCGCCCTCCTATTTGATCTGACGATCTACACTGCGTTCCTAGGGCTGGTCGCTACCCAAAATGTCGGGTCAGCTCCAGAGGACTTCGTCGGGTACCATCTTTTCCTGATCGGAATGCTGGCAACCATTACGACCTTCCAGCAGCTTCGACTTCGGCTGGAGCGACAAGCCTTCCGAGATCGTCTCGACGCGAAGACGGCCAATGCGAGATTGGAGGAAGCATTTGGACAGCTCAAGCAGCTCGACCAGATGAAGTCGGAGTTTTTCGCGAATATCAGTCACGAGCTTCGAACTCCGCTCACGTTGATCGTGTCACCCGTGGATGCAATGTTAAGTACGCTTGGGCCAGGAACGGATCGTGATTCGCTCAAGGTCGTCCGTCGAAACGCCTCGAGGCTCTTGCGCATGATCGACGACTTGCTCGACTTGGCCAAGCTCGAGGGGGGTGGTCTGCGTCTTCGCGTCGCGTGGGTGGATTTGGGACATCTCGTTGAGCAGGTCGTAGGAAACGCCTATCCGGCGGCGACCGCCAAGGACATCGAGCTTTCCTTCGCTTCGCATGGAGAGCCCGTCGAAACGTTCGGCGATGCACACCGACTCGAAATCGTTCTCACGAATCTGCTTGGCAACGCGATGAAGTTCACCCCGGCCGGCGGGAAGATCGACGTGCGAGTGCGACACCGGCCAAACGGAACGTCCGTCGAGATCGCCGACACGGGGCCGGGGATCTCGCACGAAGAGCAGGCGCAGATCTTCAAAAGGTTTCACCAAGTGGAGCGCTCCGAGCGGCGGCACCAGGGTGGCGTGGGCATCGGCCTGGCGCTGGCACTCGAGCTCGCGGAGCTCCACGGCGGCTCGCTTTCTGTGGATAGCGAGCTTGGTGAGGGCGCGACCTTCACTCTCTTCCTCAAGCCGGGAGACGAGCACTTCGACACCGAGGTCGTGGAGCGGCGTCATGGCCAGACGCTGGAGCATCCCGGTCGGCGCAAGGCGGACCGACTGAGCGAGGCGCCAACTCTTGACGGCGCGGCGGCGACGGCGGGGCTCCGGATGAGCATACCTCCAACGGAACGCGTTCTGCTCGATCGCGGACGAGTCCCGAGGATTCTCGTCGCGGAGGACGAGGATGACCTGCGAGACTTCATCGCCGGTTTGCTCTCGCGAACCTATACGGTTGACGCCGCCCGAAACGGGTCGGAGGCGCTCGAGCTCATTGAGAAGCATCGCCCGGACCTCGTGCTCACCGACGTGATGATGCCAGAGGTGAGCGGCCTGGATCTCACTCGTACGCTCAAGCAGGACCCTTCGCTGAGTCACATCCCCGTCATCTTGCTGACCGCCCGCGGCGAAGATGAAGCTGCACTCGAAGGCTTCCGGGCGGGCGCCGATGATTTCGTTGCGAAGCCGTTCCACGCCAACGTCCTCCAGGCGCGAATTCGCGCGCATCTGAAAATGCGCAGCTTGAGCCTGCAACTTGCCGACCAGGCCCGACTCGCATCCGCAGGAACGCTTGCTGCCGGCCTCGCGCACGAAGTAAAGAATCCCCTCAACGCCGCGTTGAACGCGGTAAAGGTGCTGGAGCACGGTGGTTCATCGAGAGTGTCGAACGAAAGGCTGATGGGCGTGGTCATCGATGCGCTCGGGCGCATTGACGGGATTGTTTCCGCGCTCGACGCACACGCGCGCCCGGCGGACGGCGATGACGTGGTTCCCTGCAATGTTCGCAAAGCCGTTGAGTCCACACTCAATCTGCTCGGTCACAAGCTCAAGCACGGGGTCGCCGTTCATCAAGCCTACGAGACGACCGGGGAAGTGTTTGCGCCCGCGAGGGCGTTCAATCAAGTCATTCTGAATCTGCTCGATAACTCAATTCGCTCGGGTGCGACGAACATCTGGATCGAGCTTGGTCAAACGGACAAGCTGATCTCCGTGGCCGTCGCGGACGATGGCCCAGGGGTTCCGCCCGATGTGGTGCACCGCATCTTCGACCCCTTCTTCACCACCAGAGTGGAAGGCGAGGGAACCGGGCTCGGGCTTCATCTCAGCCGGCGAATCGCGCAGGACTGTGGCGGCGAGCTGAGGTACGAACCCCGGCCTGGCGGGGGGGCGCGCTTCGTGATGGAGATTCCTGCAATGGATTTGGCGGCCTAATTGCTGGGGCGTCCGCGTCTTGGGCAGAGCTGAAACCGCTTCCCACGCTTTGGGAGCGTGTGATGGTTCACAGACTGGACCACACGGTGGGTGACCTCATCGCACCTGCACAGACGTTCGACCCCTTCTTCGCAGCAATTGTGCGACTCGATTCTAGGGGCTTGAGGTTCAAGCGGAAGAATCGCCAAGGGCTGTGGTGGTACGCTAAGCTGTAAGCAGAGGCCCAGGGGAGGGGCTCGCTTCGTGATCAAGATAACCGCCATGGAGCAAGCGGCATGACAGCGCATGTACTATTCGTCGATGACGAAGAGCCGAATCTGATCGTCTTTGAGGCGGTTTGTGGTGATGTCTTCCCGGTTTTGACCGCGTCGAGCGGGGCGCAGGGGCTTCAGCTCATGGAGGAGCACGAGATTGGGGTCGTGCTCACCGACCAACGCATGCCGGGGATGACGGGGATCGAGCTTCTCGAGAAGGTCGAAGTCGAGTACCCCGATGCGATTCGTCTATTGATCACGGCCTACTCGGATTTGCAGGCGGCCGAAGATGCGATCAACCGCGGTCACGTGCGGCGCTATATGCGAAAGCCCTGGGAGCCAGAGACACTGCGCGCGGAGCTGCGCGATGCGATCGACCTTTACTCTCTCAATACTCGCGTTCGCGAGCTCGAGCAGCGTTTGCTCGAATCGGAGCGCGCCTATTCGTTCAGCGTCGTGGCCGGGGGGCTCGCCGACGAGCTTCGAAATCCGCTCGGCTGGATCCGCAACAACCTCACCGTCATCGAGACTTCGGTGAAAGCGGCGGCGGCGGCGCTCGCCGATCCGAGCCCCAACATGACGCGCGCGCGAGGTACGCTTGCACAGGTCGACACGGCGGTTGGCGATGCGCGCGATGGAGTGAAGCGCATCTTGGAGCTCACCGAAAAGATGGCGCAGGCGCCGGAGGAAGCGGCCATCGAGGTTGTAGATTTGGCGGACGCGGTTCGAGTCGCGCTTCGCAAGGCGGAGAACAGCGGGCTTCGGGGTCGCGCTCTCATCGATGTAGCCACCGGCGTCGAGCCGAAGGTCATGGCGACGCGGACCAACATCGTGCACATCGCCCTGAACTTGTTGGCGAACGCCATTCAGAGGGCGGCGTCACGGCCGGGCGGCCAAGGGGTCGTAAGGGTCACGACGGCCATGCTTGGCGACGAAGCTGTGCTCGACGTCTCGGACAACGGGCCTCAGCTCTCGGCAGAGCAAATGGAAACCGTGTTCAAGCCCTTTGGCGTTGGCGGACGCTTGCACGGCGCCGGCGTCGGCTTGGCGATTTCAAAGCGCATCGCCGAAGAGCTCGGCGGTCGAATCCAAGTCAGCGCGACCGACGATCAGGAAATGCTCTTCCGGCTGATCCTGCCTAGCGTCCCGAGCGCAACGAGCAGAACATGAGCGCGGAGGCGAGGCCGGCCTTGCATGAATTCGGGCTCATCTTCGACGAGAACGCCTGGCCGCTGGCCTATGTCCGATTTCCTTCCAAGCCACTGAGCGATGACGGCTTCGAGTATTTCATCGAGCGGTACACGGCCATGGTCGAGCGGCGGCGTCCCTTCGCGACGATCCTGGACTCGAGGGGCCTGACGACGGCGATCACGGCCTACCAGCGAAAGAGGTTGACCGAGTGGTTCGAGGTGACCGGAGAGCTCGCTGGCGAGTATCACTTCGGGATCGCGGCGCTGATCAACAACGCGCTGATTCGCGGCGCGCTCAAGGCCGTGACCTGGGTGAAGCCCGTTCCGGTGCCGATCATGCCGTTCAGCTCGATTGCGGATGCTGCCCCCTGGGTGCGTGAGATCTTCGGTGAACAGCGGATCCCGATCACGCCTGCGATCGAGTTGCTGCTTGCAGGCCGGAGCTAACGAACCGGTCGCGGCGGGCGGTCACGTGTCCCGCGCCACCTTCGCGGCGAGACCGCCTGCTACTTCACGGCGTAGCCTGCCGCGCGGACCACGGCTTCGAGGTCGGCCGTGGATACCGAGGCTTCGACCGTCGCCTCGCCGGGATCGAGGGTGACCATCGCCGAGGTGACGCCATCGGCATCTCGAAGGGCGCGCTCGAGCTTGCGGACGCAGTTGTTGCAGGTGAGGCCTTCGACGCCGAGCGTAACGACCGCCGGACCGGCAGGCGCGCCGCGGCGGAGCCATGCCCTTCGGAGGTCATCTACGACGAAGTAGACAAAGAGGCCGGCGAGCAGTACGGCCGATGCCCAGGCCCACCAGGGTTGGGCGTGCTCGTGCGCGAAGCTGCCGAGCGCTTCGAAGGGAATGAGCGCGTCGTAGACGTAGGCGAGACCGACGCTTCCGATGACGACGGTGGCGAGATAGACGGCGAGGACGCGGCCGCCAAAAGCCCGCTTCACCGCGCCGATGGTGGCAATGTTGGTGGCCGGGCCCGCCATCAGAAACACGAGCGCCGCGCCCGTCGGCATGCCCTGGGCGATCAACGCGGCGGCGATGGGCACCGACGCGGTCGCGCACACGTACAGCGGCAGGGCGATCGCGAGAGCGGCAAGGCCGGAAACCGCGGGATGGATGTTGGACCAACCGGCGATGGCGCCCGGCGGAATCCAAACCGTGATGGCCGCCGATGCCACGACGCCGAAGACGATCCACTTCCAAATCGGCCGGATCACGTCCACCATGTGCTCGAAGAAGCCAACCGTGCTCTGCGGAGCCGGGGCCTCTTCGAACCCCTCGATGCCTCGCGCTTCGGTGTGCAGCGATTCGGTGACCGCACCGCCCGCGAGCCCCATCACGAGCGCGCTCAGGCATTTGAAGATCGTGAACGGCCAACCCAGAAACGAAGCGCTCACCAGGAGCGAGTCGACGCCGGTTTGCGGGGTGCTGATGAGAAAGCCGACCGCCGCGCCATCGCTGGCGCCATCCTTTTTGAGGCCGAGCGCGGCCGGAATCACGCCGCAGGAGCACAATGGCAACGGCACCCCTAGGGCAACGGCCTTGGCAACGCCGCCGTAGCCACGGAACTGACGCCGTGCGAAGTCGTGTGGCAGCAGGACGTGGAGCGCACCGGCGGCCGCGGCTCCCAAGAGAAGCCAGGGCGAAAGCTGCACCCATACCTGCCAAACCGCATCGAGCATTGGGTAGATATGCGTCTGCGCCGGCTGCCGCGCAATCCCCGAGAGGGGGCTAGAGGGAGACGTCGCCTAGGCTGTTGCCCTGATACCCAGCCGCCTGCATCGCCCTGATGAGCACGCTCGCCGGGTGCGTGCGGTTGCCGTTGACGTGCTCGCCCGGGCTCAAACCGCCTGCGCGGCCGGCCATGAGCATGACCATGTTCTCGACTGAGTGCGTTTGGTCCTGCGAGCTGGCGTCATTGAGTTGAAGCCCGTGGCCCGCTTCGGCGGTGAAGACGATCACGCTGTTGTCGAGCACGTTGCCGCCCGCCTCTGGCGTGTTACGCAGCTTGTCGATCAAGTACGCGTAGTGCGAGATGTGCCACTGAAGCAGCCCGGCGGACGGAATCTGGCCGCGGTTGTTCGGGTCTCCGTTGTGGCCGACTTCATGCAGGTCGCCGCCGACCGAAGCCCAGCGCGCCGGTCGTGTGGTTCCTTGCAACGTGCCGAGTCCATCGGCGATGGGCCGCGCGTTCATGTGCGACTGGAAGGCGGTGATTTGAAGCGATGCCGCGCGTGTGAGGTCGCAGACGAACGCCATGTGGATCAGATCGGCGAAGATGCGCGAGCGCGTGTGCTCGTCGCTGTACCCCGAGCCGCCCGTGACCGAGCCGCTGCCGCCGCCCGAGTGGTCACCGCCAATCGGTGGATCGGCGCCCGGGTCGCTCGGTACCAAGCACTGGCCGCCGACGATCGGAGGCAGGGCGTTGATTCGGTTTTCGAGGTCGCGTATCTCGTCGAAGTGGCGCTCGAGCCGTTCTTGGTCGGCGCGGCTCACGTTGTTCACGAGCCTGGCGCGTTTTTCGAGCACCAGGTCGAGGACGCTTCGGCGCCCGCGCATCTCGAAATCGAAACGCGCGGCGTTTTCGTCTCCATCGGGGACGAAGCCGGTGAAAAGCGAACGATAGGCGACCTGAGGGCTGGCCTGTGCCTCGATGCGGGCGCCGCTCCCTCCCCCGGGTCCGTACGAAATGTATTGCCGGCCCGAAAAGCTGTAGCCGCTGACGTAGAAGCCCGGCTGCGAGCGAACGATCAAAGACTTGTGGGTCGTCTGGCCGGCGTTCAGCTCGGCGATGACCTGATCGGAGGTGATTCCGTTGCACACGTACGAGGGCGACGTGGAGCGGGTGCCGGAGAGCAAGGGGCTACAGCCGCCACCGTGAAAATCAC